>JAEURL010000592.1 GCA_016789165.1 Anaerolineales bacterium
GCCGCAGGGCGGGGTGGTCTACGTCACTGACCTGGAGCGCGGCCGCCGGCCAGGGACCCTGGCCGATTATAACGATTGCCTCAAACTCATACAGCGCGTGGACCTGCTGCACCTGGCCGGCGAACAGGTCATGGCCCTGCACGACGTGCCGCCCTCCTTCCGGCACCTGCGCCGGCTGGCCGGCGCCATCACGCTGACCGACAAAGCGCTGCTGGAAGCCGCCCACGGCCGGATCATCACCGCGGACAACCTGGCCCTGGCCCGGCTGATCTTCGGCGCGGACCTGGGGGACCCGGCGGCCGGCCCCGTCATCGGCGGCATCATCAACGCCAGCAGCCCGCTGCGCTACGACGAGCGCATGCTGGGCGGCCTGATCACTTACGCGCGCGCCGGCCAGGCCGCCATCATCACGCCTTTCATCCTGGCCGGCGCCATGAGCCCCATCAGCCTGGCGGCCGCCCTGGCCCAGCAGAACGCCGAGGCCCTGGCCGGCGTGGCCCTGACCCAGCTGGTGCGGCCGGGCGCGCCCGTGGTCTACGGCGGCTTCACCACCAACGTCGATATGAAGTCGGGCAGCCCGGCCTTCGGGACGCCGGAGGGCGCCTGGGCGATGGTGGCCGGCGCGCAGTTGGCCCGCCGCTACCGCCTGCCCTACCGCGGCAGCGGCAGCCTGAACACGGCCAAACTCCCGGACGCCCAGGCCGTGACCGAAACGCTCTGGACCACCTGGCCGGCCGTGCTGGCCCACACCAACTTCATCATGCACAGCGCCGGCTGGCTGGAGGGCGGCCTGTGCGCGTCCTACGAGAAATTCATCATCGACCTCGAGTCGGTGGCCATGTTCTATCACTTTCTGGGCGGCTTCGCGATCACGCCCGAGACCCTGGCCCTGGACATGATCGCCGAGGTCGGGCCGGGCGGCCACCACTTCGGCACCGCCCACACCCAGGCCCGCTTCAGCACCGAGTTCTACCAGCCCTTCCTGGCCGACCGCCAGAACTACGAGTCCTGGCTGGCGGCCGGCGGCCAGGACGCCCCCCGCCGCGCCCAGGCCGTCTGGCAGGCCATGCTCGCCCGCTACACGCCGCCCGCCCTGGACCCGGGCCGGCACGAAGCCGTGCTAGACTATGTCCAGCGCCGCGAGCGTGAGCTCGCCGACCAAAAACTGTACGAGTGACGGCCCAGCCTCAACTGAAAGGAGAGCGCCATGTCCGTCTTTGACTACATCATCGAGCAGCTGCTGGAAATCCTGCGCCTGTCCATCTACCGGTATGCCGGCCGCGCCGTGCCGGCCCGCAAAGGCCGCGCGCGCGACCAGGCGGTGGAGGCCGAAGCGCCCCGCCGGGTGGAGAAGAAGAAAGCCGCCCGCCGCCGGAAGTCCGGCTGGAACAACCTGCTGCTTTGGGTGGCCATCATCGTCATCGGCGGGATCGTCTACCGCCGGCTGATGCAGCGCCGCAGCTGACCCCTCCCCGGCCAGGAAGCCAGCGCTTGAAAGCCGCCGTCTGCCGCACCTTCGGCCAGCCGCTCGTGATCGAGGACGTCACCCTCGACCCGCCGCAGGCCGGCGAGGTGCGGGTGCGCGTCCGGGCCGTGGCCATCTGTCACAGCGACGTCTTCCTGATCCGCGGCCGCTGGCAGGGCTGGGCCCTGGACGCGCCGATCGTGGCCGGCCATGAGGCGGCCGGCGTGGTGGCCGAGACCGGGTCGGGGGTGACGCACGTCAAACCCGGCGATCCCGTCATCGTCTCCCTGCTGCGCGCCTGCGGCCGTTGCTTCTTTTGCACCAAGGGCCAGCCCTTCCTGTGCGAAGGCCAGTTCGCCCTGGCCCGCGAGCACCGCCTGCACGACCTCTCCGGCGCGGACCTGAACCTCGGCGCCAACATGGGCGCCTTCGCCGAGGAAGTGGTGGTGGAGCAGTCCCAGGTGGTGCCGATCCCGGCCGACATGCCGCTGGACCGGGCCTGCCTGCTGGCCTGCGGGGTCATCACCGGGCTGGGCGCGGTGGTGAACACGGCCCAGGTGGAGCCCGGCAGCAGCGTCGTGGTCGTCGGCGTCGGCGGCGTCGGCCTGAACGCCATCCAGGGCGCGGCGCTCTCCGGCGCCTATCCGATCATGGCCGTGGATGTGCTCGACACCAAACTGGCCGCCGCCCGGCAGTTCGGGGCCACCCACACGCTCAACGCCCAGCAGGTGGACCTCGTCCGGGAGATCCGGGCGCTCACCCATGGCCGCGGCGCGGACTACGCCTTTATCACGGTCGGCAACGCCGCCGCCGTCACGCAGGCCCTCGGCTACGTGCGCCGCGCCGGCAGCGTGGTGGCGGTGGGCATGCCGCCGGCCGGCGCGCAGGCGGCCGTGACCGTCGGCGACTTCGTCTACGACGGCCAGCGGCTGCTGGGCAGCGAGATGGGCTCCACCCGCCTGAACGTGGACGTGCCCAAGCTGGTGGCCCTGTATCAGGCCGGCCGGCTCAAGTTGGACGAGCTGATCACCCAGCGCTACCCGCTGGAGCAGATCAACGCCGCCATCGACTCGATGGAGCGCGGCGAAGCGTTGCGCAACGTCATCGTCATCCCGTAAAGACGCGCCCCGGCGCGTCTCCCGCACCGACGCGCCTGGCGCGTCTCAACAAGAGAACATGAAAATCCAAGCCGCCGTCTTCCGCCAGGTTGGTCAGCCCTTCAGCCTTGAGACCCTGGACCTGGAGCCGCCGCGCGCCGGCGAGGTGCTGGTGAAGGTCGCCGCCGCCGGCGTCTGCCACAGCGATTGGCACTTGATGACCGGCGCCACTAAACACGCCACGCCGGTGGTCCCCGGCCACGAGGGCGCCGGAGTGGTGGAAGCCGTCGGGCCGGGCGTCACGCAGTTCAAGCCCGGCGACCATGTGGCCCTGAGCTGGGCGCCGAGCTGCGGGCGCTGCTTCTACTGTCTGAACGACCGGCCCAGCCTGTGCGAGACCTACGTCGGCCCGATCTGGGACGGCGTCATGATGGACGGCACCACCCGGCTCTTCAAAGCCGGCCAGCCCGTTTACCACTTCAGCGCCCTGGCCTGCTTCGCCGACCACGCCGTCGTGCCGCAGGAGTGCTGCGTGCCCATGCCCAAGGAAATTCCGCTGACCGTGGCCGCCCTGATCGGGTGCGCGGTGACCACGGGCGTGGGCGCGGCCCTCAACACCGCGCGCGTCAAGCCCGGCGCCAGCGTGGCCGTTTACGGCGCCGGCGGCGTGGGCCTGAGCGTGATCATGGGCGCCAAGCTGGCCGGCGCCAGCCGCATCATCGCCATCGACAAGGCCGCGGGCAAGCTGGAGATCGCCCAGGGCTTCGGGGCCACCGACGTGATCCTGGCCGGCCCGGAGGCTGTGAGCGCGGTCAAGGGGCTGACCGGCGGGCGCGGCGCGGACTACGTCTTCGAAGCGATCGGGATCCCGGCCGTGCAGGAGCAGGCGCTGGACGCCACGCGCAAGGGCGGCACGCTGGTGCTCGTCGGCATCTCACCGATGGGCAGCGGCACCAACTTGCCCGGCGCCATCATCGCCCGGCAGGAGAAGACCATCACCGGCAGCTACTACGGCACCGCCAATCCGGCCCGCGATTTTCCGCTCATCGCCGAACTGTACCAGCGCGGCCAACTGGACCTGGAGCGCCTGATCTCGCGCCGGTATCCGCTGAGCGAGATCAACGAAGCCTACGCCGCCATGCTGAGCGGCGAAACGGCGCGCGGCGTCATCGTGTTTTAACTCTCAGACAACACCATGGCGCTGACGGCCTTCATTCACGACCTGACCTGGGGGGATCTCTCCGAGCCGGCCCGTTTGTACGCGCGGCGCTGCCTGCTCGATACGGTCGGCGCCGGCCTGGGCGGGCGCGGCACCGAGCTCTCGCGCATCGTCTTCGATTACGCGGCCCTGGCCCACGGCGGGCGCGGCGCCCGGCTGTGGCTGGACGGCCGCGAGGTCTCGCCGGTGGGGGCGGCCTTGGCCCACGGCATGACCGTGGACTCCCTGGACGTCCACGACGGGCACAAGCTCACCAAGGGCCACGCCGGCGCCGCGCTGGTGCCGGCCCTGCTGGCGGCCGTGCCGCTGCGCGCCGCCCCGCCCGACGGCCGGGAATTGCTCACCGCGCTGGCCATTGGCTACGAGGTGGCCATCCGCGCCGGCATCGCCCTGCACGCCACCACCTGTGATTACCACACCTCCGGCGCCTGGAACGCCCTGGGCTGCGCGGCCATTGTGGCGCGCTGGCTGGGGTCCGGCGCGGACGCCACCCGCCACGCCCTGGGCATCGCCGAGTACCACGGCCCGCGCTCGCAGATGATGCGCTGCATCGACTATCCCACCATGCTCAAGGACGGCTCGGGCTGGGGGGCGATGACGGGCGTGAGCGCCGGCCTGCTGGCCCACGGCGGCTTCACGGGCGCGCCGGCCCTGACCGTGGAGGCGCCGGCCGTGGCCCACCTGTGGGCGGATCTGGGCCAGGCCTGGCATATCACCGAGCAATACTTCAAACCCTACGCTGTCTGTTACTGGGCCCAGGCCCCGGTCCACGGCGTGCTGCAGCTCCAGCGCGCCCACGGCCTGACCCTGGAAAACGTCCGCCGGCTGACGGTGCACACCTTCCACGAGGCCGTCTGTCTGGACACGCGCCGGCCCGCCAACACCGAGGAAGCCCAGTACAGCCTGCCCTTCCCGGTGGCGGCGGCCCTGCGGCACGGCGAGCTGGGGCCGGCCCAACTGAGCGGCGCGGCCCTGCAGGAGGCGCGCGTGCTCCAGTTGGCCGAGGCCGTGGAATTGATCGAGGCCCCGGAGTACAGCGCCCGCTTCCCGGCCGAACGCCTGGCGCGCGTCACCATCGAGACCACTGATGGGCGCGTCCTGGAATCCGGCGAGATGCGGCCGCGTTGGGACGTCTCCGCCCCGCCCGGCGACGCCGAACTGCTGGAGAAGTTCCGCTGGCTGGCCCGGCTGCGCCTGCCGGAGGCGCGCGCGGCGGCGCTGGAGGCGGCGCTGTGGCGCAGCCCCGAGCTCGCCGACGCCCGGACCATCAACGACCTGCTGGCGCCGGCCTAACCGGCCGGCAGCGGCTGTCCCATGCTGACTCTGCGTCAGGCGTTGAAACTCCCCTGCTTCAGCCGCGCCCGCGTGGTGGCCGGCCAGGGCGGGCTGGACCGCGAGGTCCGGCGCGTCCACGTCATCGACATCCCGGATGCCACCTACAACTGGGGCCAGGGGGCCCTGCTGCTGACGGCCGGCTACGGCCTGAAAGACAGCCCGGAGCGCCAGGCGGCGCTGATCCCCCAACTGGTGGATAAGGGCCTGGTCGGCCTGGTCTTCTCGGTCGGCTGGTACTTTGAGGCGGTGCCGGCCGTGATCCGCGCGGCCGCCGACGCGCACGCCTTGCCCGTCATCCAGGTCCCGCCGGACATCCAGTTCATCGACATCACCGAGCGCCTGTACGTCGAGATCATCAACGAGCAGGCCGCGCTCAAGGAGCGGGCCAGCGACATCCACCGCCGGCTGACGGAGCTGGCGCTCAAGGGCGGTGACCTGACCGCGCTGGCCGAGACCCTGGCCGGCATCCTGGAGCGCTCGGTGTTGATCGACGGCGCCGCCTTCGAGGTGCTGGCCCACGCCCAGCACGGCCCGGTGGACGAATCGCGCCAGCGCGCCATCCGCCAGCGGCGCACGCCGGCCGACATCCTGCGCCGGCTGATCAAGCGCGGCCTGTACGCCGACCTGCAGGCCAACCTGCGGCCGCGGCGCGTGGAGGCCCTGCCCGAGCTGGGCATGACCATGGAGCGCATCGTGGCCCCGGTGGTGGGCGGCGGCGAGATCTACGGCTACATCTGGATCGTGGCCGGCGACCGGCCGCTGACCGAGCTGGACGAGCTGGCCATCGACCACGCCGCCACGGTGGCCGCCCTGGTGCTGCTCAAGGAGCAGGCCGTAATGGAGGCCCAGCAGGCCCAGCGCGGCGACTTCCTGGCCCAACTGCTGCGGCCCGACGCCGCGCTGGACCGCGCCCTGCTGGAGCGCGCCCACCTGATGGGCTTCCAGATCGAGCGCCCGCACCAGGCGCTCTTCGTGGCCTGCCCGCCCGGCGGCGCGCCGGCCGGCCTGGCCACCCCGATCCAGCGCTGGCTGCGCCCGCCGGTGGTGGAGCGCGCCCTGGTGGCCACCCGCGAGCAGGGCGTGGTGGTCGTCATCGAGGCGGCCAGCCCGACGGCCGGCCAGGAGCTGGCCCACAAGCTGCTCAAGCACCTGAGCGGCCCCACTCAGCCGCTCGTCATCGGCGTCGGCCAGGTGCATCCCGAGGACCGCTTCCTGCGCCGCTCTTACGACGAGGCCGTCAGCGCGGCCGAGATCGGCCAGCGCCTGAGCCAGGGCGCGGCCGCCGTCTACTGCCACTGGGAGCTGGGCCTGCTGGACTGGCTCTACCGCCTGCCGCCCGAGGTCCTGGGCGGCAACCTCTACCTTCAGCACGTGCAGACGCTGGCCACGCACGACCGCGACCACCGCAGCGACCTGGTGAACACGCTGGAGGCCTATCTGGAGCATGGCGGCGCGCTGGCCGAGGCGGCCGCCTCCCTCAACGTCCACCGCAACACCCTGCTCTACCGGCTGGAGCGCATCGAAGAGATCGCGGGGGTGGACCTGCGCAACGTCCAGCAGCGCCTCAACCTGTACGTGGCCCTCAAGAGCTACCGCCTGCAAAAATAGCCCCGGTTTTCGTACTCCAGGCACAACCCGGCGTGGGAAACGTTGGCCTGCCGGTTGGCCGCCCCTCTGCGGCCGTCATCTACAATCGCAGGTATCCAGCTTGCGGCTCGCCAACTGATTATTGATGACCAGCGCCGGCCCGCCTCTGACCCGCCACATCGTCCTGCTGCAGGCCCTGCACGCGGCGCCAGAGCGGGCGGCGGCGCTGACGGCCGGCCTGCCCCCGGCCGGCCTGGACTGGCGGCCCGAGCCCGCGGCCTGGAACTGCCGGGAAACCCTGGCCCACCTGGCCGCCGCCGAACCGCCGTTCTACCAGCGCCTGCAATCGATCCTGGCCGCCGATAACCCCTGGCTGCCGCGCTTCGGGCCGGAGACCGCCCGCCCGGAGACGGCGGAGGCCCTGCCGGCCCTGCTGGCGCAGTTTGAGGCCGGCCGGCGCCAGCTGCTGCGCTTCCTGTCGGAGCTGCCGGCCGCGGACTGGGACCGGCCGGCCGTCCACGAAACCATGGGGCCAACCACGCTCCTGGCCCAAGTCCAGAACATCGTCAACCACGACGCCGATCACCTCAGCCAGCTGGAAAGCGTGTGCCAGAGGTGGGCGGCCCGGCCGCCGGCCTGAAACACCGGCGTCCAGGAGGAGACCCATGAGCATTTCCGACCAGGCCCCGCCGCGCGAGCGCGGCCGGGAGCGGCGCCGCCACCAGGCCGAACAGGCCGTCCGGCCCAACGTGGTGCCGCCCGGCCTGCCCGGCGGCCAGTACCGGCCGCTGACCGACGCGCAGGTGCGCCAGATCGTCGACGCGGCCCTGACCGTGCTGGAGGAGACCGGCATCGAGGTGATGCCCTCCGCCTGCCGGGAAGTCTGGCGCCAGGCCGGCGCCCGGATCGACGCCGAGCGCAACCGCGTCTTCATCCCGCGCGCCCTGATCAGCCAGGGGCTGGCCAGCGCCGCGCACGAGGTGCGCCTGTGCGGCCAGCTGCCCGAGCACGATCTGCTCCTGGGCGGCACGCGCGTCTACATGGGCACCGGCGGCGCGGCCGTCAAACTGCTGGACCTGGACGGCCACGTGCGCGCCACCCGCCTGCAGGACCTGTTCGATATCGGGCGCATGGTGACGGCGCTGGAGAACATCCACTTCTACCTGCGCCCGGTGGTGGCCCGCGATATCCCGGTGGAGGCCTTGGACATCAACACGGTCTACGCCTCGCTGGCCGCCACGCCCAAGCACGTCATGTGCAACTCCTTCTCGGTGCCGACCGTGCGCGCAACGGTGCGGCTGGCCGGCCTCATCGCCGGCGGCGAAGAGGCCCTGCGGGAGCGGCCGTTCATCTCCTGGACCAACTGCTGGACGGTCAGCCCGCTGCGCTACGCGCCGGAGACGGTGGAGACCCTGGACGAGATCGTGCGGCAGGGCATGCCGGTGGCCATCTCGTCCGCGCCGCAGGCCGGCGCCACCTCGCCCGTCACCCTGGCCGGCACCCTGGTGCAGCTGACGGCCGAGCAGCTCTCCGGCATTACCTACATCAACCTGCTGCGGCCCGGCCACCCGGTGTTGGCCGGCTACGTGCCGTCCGTGGCGGACCTGCGCACCGGCAGCTTCTCGGGCGGCAGCCCCGAGTTTGCGCTGATGAATGCGGCCGCCGCCCAGCTGGCCCAGCACCTGGGCCTGCCGCTCTACAACTCCTCCTCGCTCACCGACAGCAAGGTCCCGGACATCCAGTCCGGGTATGAGAAGGGCCTGAGCGCGGCCACCGCCGCCCTGGCCGGCGCCAACTACATCCACCACTCGGCCGGCTTCCTGGAATCCATGCTGACCGTGGCCTACGAGCAGTACGTCATCGACGACGACATCAACGGCTCGGTGATGCGCCTGGTGCGCGGCATCGAAGTGACCGACGCGACCCTGGCCGTGGACGTGATCCACGACGTCTGCACCGGCGAGGGCCACTTCCTGGGCCATCCGCAGACTCTGAGCCTGATGAACAGCGGCTACTACTACCCGCACACCGCCGACCGCAACACGCGCGACCGCTGGGAAGAGGCCGGCGCCCTGGATATGCGCGAGCGCGCCAAGCAGCGCGCCCGCGAGCTGCTGCGGACCGCCTGGCCGACGCACTTGGCCGCCGAGGTGGATGCCCGCCTGCGGGCCGAGTTCGACATCCTGCTCCCGCGCGAGGTCATGCGGCCGAAAGGCGCCGGCAGCGGCCGGGCCTGAGGCCGGCCCCGGAAACGCCACCGCAAGGAATGGGAAGCACCCGCCTATGTCATTGAAACTCATCCG
>JAEURL010000638.1 GCA_016789165.1 Anaerolineales bacterium
GGAAGCGTCGCTGGAGTTCGCCGAGGGCCGCATGAAGAAGAAGGTGCTGGGCGCCAGCGAAGCGCTGGCCTTGGGCGTGGGGAAGGTGGTCTTCGCCGACGGGCGCGTGGAGCAGCCGGTGGCCAAAGCGCTGGCCGGCCAGGGCACGGTGATTGCATGACAATCCAGGACCGCGAAAACCGCCACACCTCCGGCCTGTACACCAAACGGCCCATCGCCATCGTGCGCGGCCAGGGCGCGCGGCTGTGGGACAGCGACGGCCACGAATACATCGACTGCGTGGGCGGCCAGGGCGCCGGCAACCTCGGCCACGCCAACCCGGTGGTGGCCAAAGCCATTGCGGACCAGGCCGCCACCCTGATCGCCTGTCCGGAGATGTTTTACAACGACCAGCGCGCGGCGCTGTTGGAGAAGTTGACCGCCATCGCGCCGGCCGGCCTGAGCCGCGCCTTTCTGTGCAACTCCGGCGCCGAGGCCAACGAGGCCGCCTTCAAGTTCGCGCGCGTGCAGACGGGCCGGCGCGAGATCATCGCCTTCATGCGCGGCTTCCACGGCCGCACCATGGGCGCGCTCTCGGCCACCTGGGAGAAGAAGTACCGCGAGCCGTTTGAGCCGCTGGTGCCGGACTTCACCCACCTGGCCTACAACGACCTGGCCGCGCTGGAGGCCGCCGTCACCGAGAAGACCGCGGCCGTGGTGCTGGAGGTGATCCAGGGCGAGGGCGGCGTGCGGCCCGGCACCGCCGAGTTCCTGCTCGGCGCGCAAAAGCTGTGCCGCGAGCGCGGCGCCCTGCTGATCGTGGACGAGGTCCAGACCGGCTTCGGGCGCACCGGCGCCATGTTCGCGTCCGAGCACCACGGCCTGCAGCCCGATATCCTGTGCCTGGCCAAATCGATCGCCGGCGGCCTGCCGATGGGGGCCGTGCTCTTCAACGACCGCGTCGGCCAGCTCCCGCCCCAGGTGCACGGCTCCACTTTCGGCGGCAACCCGCTGGCCTGCGCCGCCGCTCTGGCCGCCATCGGCTATTTGGAATCCGAGCATCTCCCGGACCGCGCCGCCGAGCTGGGCGCCTGGTTCCTGGAGCGCCTGAGCCAGATCAAGTCCCCGCTCATCCGCGAGGTGCGCGGCCGGGGCCTGATGGTGGGCCTCGAGCTGAAGCAGAAGGTGACGCCCTACCTGCAGGCCCTGATGACCGACCACCGTGTGCTGGCCCTGCCGGCCGGCCTGACCGTCATGCGCTTCCTGCCGCCGCTGGTCATCGCGCAGACCGAGCTGGCCCAGGCCGCCGCTGCCGTGGAGGCCGTGCTCACCCGGCCGCTCAAGGCCGCGGCCGGCGAGGCCGACTAGCGCCCCCGCTCCCACGAGGCCCCGATCCTGATGCCGGACCCGTTTCGTTTTTCCCAGTACGCGCCCCGCCCGCTCGAGATCGTCGACACGACCCTGCGCGAGGGCCAGCAGACCTCCCTGCTCCACGACCACCACAAATACTTCTTCACCCGCGCCGACAAAGAAGAGATCCTGCGCGCCCTGATCATCTGCGGCGTCAAGTTCGTGGAGCTGTTCGCCCCGGTGGTCAGCCCGCAGGAGAAGGCCGATTTCGCCGCGCTGAAAGCCGTGCGCGACGGCCTGATCACGCAGAAGGGCTACACCTTCCTGCTGGCCCACGTGCGCTGCCACCCGCGCGACGTCGAATCGGCCATCGCCGCCGGCGCCGACGGCCTCAACTTCTATATCGGCACCTCGGCCGAATCGCGCGCCTTCAACCACGGCCGCGACCTGGACGCCATCATCGCCCAGGTCGTCCCGCTGCTGGAGGACGTGCGCCGCCACCACCCGGACCTGATCCTGCGTTTCTCGGGCGAGGATGCCTTCCGCACCCGGGACGCCGAGCTCTTCCACGTCTACGACACGGTGGCGCCGCTGGTGGACCGGCTCGGCCTGCCGGACACCGTCGGGGTCGCCGCCCCGGATGCGGTGGCTCACCGCGTGCGCGCCCTGCGCGAGCGCTACCCGGCCATGGACTTCGAGGGCCACTTCCACGAGGACCGCGGCTTCGCACTGACCAACACGCTGGCGGCCTGGCGCGGGGGCGTGCGCTACCAGGACACCACGGTGCTGGGCATCGGCGAGCGCTCCGGCATCACGTCGCTGACCGCCCTGCTCTTCAACCTGTTCATCGACCACGAGTATGACGCCCTGGAGGGTTACCACCTGCGCGGCCTGTACCCGCTCAACGTGCTGGTGGCCGACAAACTCAAGATGCTGGTGCCGCCGCGCGAGCCGGTCAGCCTGACCAACCGCACCCACACGGCCGGCGTCCACCAAAGCGCGGTCCTCAACGGCGCCGCCGCCTACGAGGCCAACCCGCTGGACCAGTTCGGCGTGAACGCGTCCGAGATCCTGCTCGGCCCGCTCTCCGGCTGGAACATCATCCACTACTTCCTCAAAGAGATCCGCTACTACCAGCTGGACGAGGGCACGGCCCGCGAGATCGCGGCCGCCTTCAAGGAGCGCGTCTACCAGCTGGCGCCGGACGTGGCCCCGGAACAGGTGCTGGTGGACCTGGCCGAAAAGGAGTTCGGCCTGGCGCGCCTGGCCCTGCCCGAGACCCGCACCCAGATTGTCCAGCGGCTGGACGAGCCGCCGGCCAACCGATCCGCCCATCCCGGCCGGCCGGGCGGCATTGCCCTGAACGGGCGCGGGCGGTAGCCATGGGCCAGACCTTCGCCGAGAAAGCCCTGGCCCGCGCCGCCGGCCTGCCGGAGACCGTGGCCGGCCAGGTGGTGGACGCCCGGCCCGATCTCGTCCTCTCGCACGACAACACCGCCGCCATCGCCCGCATTTTCCGCACCATCGGCCTGGAGCGCGTGGCCATCCCGGACCACCTGGCCATCACGCTGGACCACGCCGTGCCGGCGCCCACCGCCGACCACGCCCGCAACCACGCCGAGATCCGCGCGTTCGTCAAAGAGCAAGGCCTGCGGCATTTCTACGAGGCCGGCCGCGGCATCTGCCACCAGGTCTTCAGCGAGGAGGCCCTGATCCTGCCCGGCCAGCTGATTCTGGGCTCGGACTCGCACACCCCGCACTTCGGCTGGCTGGGCGCGTTCGGGGCCGGCATCGGGCGCACGGAGGTGGCCGCGCTGTGGGCCACCGGCGAGCTGTGGCTGCGCGTGCCGGAGGCGCTTCAGATCACGCTCACCGGCGCGCTCGGCCAGGGCATCACCACCAAGGACCTGTGCCTGGCCCTCATCGGCCAGTTCGGGGCCGACGGCGGGCTGTATTACTCAGTGGAGTTCACGGGGCCGGCCCTGGCCACCTTCTCGCTCGAAAGCCGCATGGTCATCCCCAACATGATGGCCGAGTTCGGGGTCAAGAACGCCTATCTGCCGCCCGATGACGCGGTCTTCGATTACCTGGCCGCGCGCCGCGCCCGCCGCCTGATCACTGATCACTCGATTACGCCGTCCGACATCTCCGGCCACAAAGCCGCCATCGCGGCCGGCGCCCTGTACCCTGACCCGGACGCCCGCTACACGGCCCGCCACACCCTCGACGCCGCGGCCATCGAGCTGACCGTGGCCTGCCCGCACCGGGTGGACCGGACCCAGCCGCTCAGCGCCGTGCGCGGGACGCGCGTGCACCAGGCCTTCCTGGGCACCTGCACCAACGGCCGGCTGGAAGACCTGCGGGCCGCGGCCGAAATCGTGCGCGGGCATACCGTGGCGGCCGGCACGCGGCTGCTGGTGGTGCCGGCCTCGGCCGAAGTCTACAAGGCCGCCTTGGAGCGCGGCTACATCCAGACGCTGGTGGAGGCCGGCGCCATGATCGGGGTGCCGGGCTGCGGGCCGTGCATGGGCAACCACCTGGGCATCCTGGCGCCCGGCGAAGTGTGCGTCTCGTCGGCCAACCGCAATTTCCGCGGCCGCATGGGCCAGCGCGACTCCGAGATCTATCTCGCCAGCCCGGCGGTGGTGGCGGCCAGCGCCCTCACCGGCGTGCTCACCGACCCGCGCGAAATCGAGTGACGGCCATGCTCACAGGCAAAATCTGGAAATACGGCGACGGCGTCGACACCGACGTGATCTTCCCCGGCAAGTACACCTATACCCTGCGCGAGCCGGCCGAGATCGCCGCCCACGCGCTGGAGGACCTGGACCCGGAGTTCGCGCGCTCGGCCCAGCCCGGCGACATCATTGTGGCCGGCCGCAACTGGGGCAACGGCAGCTCACGCGAGCAGGCCGTGACCTGCCTGAAACTGCGCGGGATCGGGGCGGTGGTGGCCAAGTCCTTCGCCCGCATCTATTACCGCAACGGCCTCAACCAGGGCCTGCTGCTGATCGCGTGCCCGGCGGCCGTGGACGCGGCCGAGGCCGGCGGCACCCTCACCATCGACCTGCCCAACCACCAGATTCTGATCGGGCCGAACGCCTTCGCCTTTCCGCCGCTCTCGCCCTCCGTGCTGAGCATTGTGGA
>JAEURL010000659.1 GCA_016789165.1 Anaerolineales bacterium
GGGGACCGCGCAACTTCCAGAAAACTACAGTGAGTCAGCGAACCAGCGGCGAGGGGAGGCGGAGCCGCGCCGGCCTTAGCGCGGCTGCAGATCGTCCTGAACGCTCAGGCCGTGCTCCATGACGAAGCGCACCAGTTCGGCGCGGGTGTGCAGGCCGAGCTTCTGCATGGCATGGTGCCGGTGCATATCCACGGTGCGCGGGCTCAGGCCCAGGCGCCCGCTGATCTGGGCGCTGGTGAGGCCCTCGGCCACCAGGCGCAGCACCTCACGCTGGCGCGGCGTGAGCAGCGGCAGCGGGCCGGTATCGGGGCCGGCCGCCTGCGCCTCGGCGGCCTGCAGATCCAGCAGCCGCAGGGGCGGGCTGAGGTAGCGCCGGCCGGCCAGGGCCTGGCGGATGGCCGTCACCAGGCTTTCGGCCGAGAACTGCTTGAGCACGTAGCCCCAGACGCCGGCGCGCAGGGCCGCCGCCACGTAGACGGGATCGGCGTGCATCGACAGCACCACCAGGCGGGTGGCGGGGGAACAGCGGGCCGCCTGGCGCGCCACTTCCAGCCCGTGCAGGCCGGGCAGCATCAGGTCCAGCACCAGGACATCGGGTTTGAGCTCGGTCAGCAGGCGCAGGGCCGTCGGGCCGTCGGCGGCCTCGCCGGCCAGGCAGAAATCAGGTTGGCCGGCCAGCAGAACGCGCAGCCCCAGGCGGACGATGGCGTGATCTTCGGCCAGCAGGATCGAGGTGGTCATGCCTCACGGCCCGGCCCGCCGGCCGGCTGCAGCGGCAGTTCCGCCAGGATGCGCGTGCCTTCGCCGGGGATCGCATCGATTTCCAGCCGGCCGCCCAGCAACTGGATGCGCTCGCGCATGGCGGAGAGCCCGGTGGAGAGGTGGGCCGCCAGCGCCGCCGGCACGTCGAAGCCGCGGCCCTCGTCCGTGATCTCCAGGCCCAGGCGCTCGGCCGTGACCCAGGCCCGCACCCAGGCCTGGCCCACGCCGGCATGCCGGACGATGTTGGTGAGCGCCTCCTGGACGATGCGGTAGGCCGTGGTCTCCACCAGGTTATCGAAGCGCCGGTCCAGGCCGCGCGTGCTCAGGTCCACGCGCAGGCCGGTGCGCGCCTGGAAGCGCTGCAGGTGCCAGCGCAGAGCCGGCTCGAGGCCGAGGTCGTCCAGGATGGCCGGGCGCAGGTCCAGCGAGAGGGCCTGCACCCGGCCGATCAGGTCGGTCAGCACCGCCCGCGCCTCGGCCAATTCCAGCCGGTCCGTGCGCGTGACGGTGTTTTCCAGCAGCAGGCGCAGGCCGGTCAGGGCCTGGCCGATCTCGTCGTGCAGTTCGCGGGCCACGGCGCGGCGCTCGGCCTCCTGCACCTCCACCAGGCCCAGGGAGAGCGCGGCCAGCCGGCCCTGGCTGGTCTGCAGGGCTTCCACCAGCCGGGCGTGCTCCAGGGCGATGGCCAGGTACCTAGCCAGCACGGTGTAGGCCGGCTGATCCGCCTCGCGCAGATCCGGCCCACACACCTCCAGCCAGCCCAGCAGTTGTTCCTCCGCCACCAGCGGCTTGAAGAGGATGGGCGCGTTCAGCTTCAGGCCCGGCACGGCGGCCAATTGATCCCACTGGGCCGGCGTCACAAAATCATGCAGCGGCAGCGTGCTGGCATCAAGCGCAAAGAAGCTGGGCGCCGGACGAAGGGCTCCGGCCGGCCGGCCCTCAGACGAGGCCGGCAGCAGAACGTCGGAAAGCGGCCGGCCCAGCACCTGTTCGGCCGCCGCCACGGTGGGCGCGTCCAGCGTGTGGCCGGCCAGGCGCAGGGCCTCCTGGTCCGGGGTGAGCTGCAAGATCGCCGCCTGCAGGCCAAGCTGGCGGAGGCCGTCCGTGAGCGCGGCGACGATGCCCTCCACCTTCAGGCTGGCCTGCAGCCGGGCGCCGACCGCGTGGATGATCCCGATCAAGGTTTCGGTGCGCGCCAGCTCAGCCTCCGCCGCGCGGCGGGCGGTGATGTCAATGGACACGCCGGTCAGGCCGATCACGGCGCCGGCGGCGTCGCGCAGCGGCTCAAGCATCAGGTCGTAAACAAAGGGCCGGCCGGCCCATTCGGTCGTGATCTCGGTGCGCAGGCCCACCCCGCTGTCCAGCACTTGCCGCTTGAGGGCGGTCAGAGGCGCGGCCCGCTCCGGCGGGAGCAGATCGGCGTCGGTGCGGCCCAGCATCACCTCCGGCACCAGCGGCGGCCGCGGATTCCCCACCCAGGTGTAGCGCAGGTCGAGGTCCTGGCTGTAGGCCACCACCTGGGCGTGGCGCAGGGTGGCGCGGAAGCGCTCGTCGGATTCGTACTGCGGGGTGACGTCCTGGGAGAGCGAGAGGAGCGCCGGCTGGCCGCCCAGCTCAATCGGCACCGCCGAGAACAGGCTGCGCCGCACCACGCCGGATTTGTGGCGGTAGCGTAGCAGGTGATCGGAAACGGCGCCGCGCGCCGCCAGCTCCGCCAGCATCGTCTTACGGTCGGCCTCGTCCAGCCACAGGTTGAAGTGGCCGGCCGGCCGGCCCACCAACTCCT
>JAEURL010000667.1 GCA_016789165.1 Anaerolineales bacterium
CCGGATCTTCGCGGTCCAGGTTCAGGCGGTCGAACTCGGCGCAGGCCAGATCAAACAGCTTGCGGACCCAGCCCAGCCGGTCTGTGCGGTACATGGCCGCCTCCGGCTGGTCAAAGAAGGCGGCGTTCAAGTTGGGCGTGAGCTTGTCGTAGAGCACGAAGGGCAGGATGACGCGCACATCCTCCAGCGCCACCTCGGCCCGGCCGCGGAAATAGGCCAGCGCCTTGGCGAAGGCGAAGAGCGAGAGCAGCGCCCGCGTGGAGACGCCGTTGCGCGTCTGGGTGCCCAGGTCCTTCAGGCGGTCCTTGCCGCTCTCGCGCGCCAGCAGGGCGCCCACGTCCGCGCCGGCCAATTGGACCGTGTCCTTGGTGCGGTATTCCAGCTGCTCGGCGGCCGGCTCGCAGAATTCCAGCTGGCTGGCGAAGAAGCCGATCCGGCGCAGGATGGCCGGCGGCAGGGCCACCTCGGCCGTCACCGCCCGGTTCACCTGATCGACCTCCTCGGCCGTGAAGAGCAGGTGCTCGGGCAGGTGCTCGCCCGGCTCGTAGCCCTGCTCGAAGCGCTCCAGCAGATCGTCCAGGAAACGGTTATTGAGGTGCGGGGCCTTGACCACGATGTCGATGCGGTCGCGCAGCGCCTCGATCACCTGATAGGTCCCGCCGCCGGCGTCGTCGTTGGCGGTCAGATACCAGGCCGCCTTGGGGCAGCGGTGCAGCTTGCCGAGCACCTCGGCGTAATTGTCGGCCATGACCGTCAGCAGCGCGGATTGCGTGCGCGTGGGGATGCGGTTGTACTCGTCCACGATCTTCACGGGCTGGTCCAGCCACGGCCGCCAGGCGACGCGGATCTCCTCCAGGCTGCGGGCGTTGATCAGGTCGGCCGGCAGCGGGTTGCCGAGCAGGTCGGAGACCGTCATCTGCGGGTGGCCGTGCTGGATGTTCTCCCACACCTCGGCGATGGGCCGGCGCGCGCCGCCGGCCTGGCGCACCAGCGCGCCCATCAGGATGGCGGTCATGGTCTTGCCGCGGCCGGGCAGGCCCACCAGCAGGCAGCGCCGGCGCACCATGAAGTTGAGCAGCGGGATGAGCACAAAGCTGGCATAGCTCTCGGCCGCGCCCAACTCCAGGCGGGCCTTGCTGTCCCCCAGGACGTAGGTCTGGGGCGGCGCGTCGTGGAAATCCAGGTCGTCCAGGCCGATCACGGCCCGGCTGACGATCCAGGCGTAGACCTGGCGCAGGCGGGCCGCCAGGGACGGGTCGGCGGCGCCGCCGGCCGGCGGGTCGGCCGGCCCACGGTACAGATCGGCGACGTCGAAGCGCGGCGCAGCGCTGGCGGACGGGGCGGGTTTGGTCTTGGACATGGCGCGGCTGGGCCTCCCGGCGACGCGGCAAGTCTAATCGAAGCGCCGCGCAAGTCAATTGAACCGATATTACAGATCGGTTGCGATAGGACAGATTAAGGAACAGTCGGAACTAGTCCTTAGACAGTCCTTGACGGCCGGCGGCCAAAACGGGTAATCTCATCCCGTGGCCTTCAAGAATAATGTGACCCGGCTCCTGGAGGCACGCGGCATCGCCTTCGAGGTCTTTGAGTTCCCGCCGGAGAAGCTCTCGGCTGAAGCCACGGCCGAGCTGCTGGGCGTGCCGCCCGAGCGCGTCTACAAGACCCTGGTGGTGCTGCGCGAGGACAAGGGCAAAAAACCGATCCTGGTGATGGCGCCGGCCGGCGGCGAGATCAGCCTCAAGGCCCTGGCGGCCGCCCTGGGCGAGAAGAAGAAGCTGCGCATGGCCACCCAGGCCGAGGCGGAAGCGGTGACCAAACTGCAGACGGGCGGCATCTCGGCGCTGGCGCTGCTCAACAAGGGCTTTGAGATCTGCCTGGAGCGCGCGGCCGCGGACCTGCCCCATATCCATATCAGCGCCGGCCAGCGCGGGGCCAACCTGCGCTTGGCCGTGAAGGATTTGATCGCCCTGACCGGGGCGAAACTGGTCGAGACCCGATGATTGACAGCCCTGACCGCCTGACTGCCCTGATCCAAACCTTGTATGACGCCGACGAGGCGCAGCGCGCCCGCGCCGCCCGCGACCTGCGGGCGCTGGGGGCCGGCGCCCTGGAGGCGCTGGCTGAGGTGGCCGCCGGCCGCACCGAGCCGCCGCGCCCCAAGCGCACCACCGGCCTGCTGGGCCTGGGGCCGGCGCCGGACCCGCGGCGCCTGAGCGCCCTGGCCCGGGGCGAGGCCGTGGCCCTGCTCGAGGTCATCGACGATCCCCGCGCGGCCGAGGCGCTGGCGGAGGTGGCCGGCCGCGCCGAGCACGATCAACTGCGCTGCGCGGCCGCTCTGGCTCTGGCGCGCCGGCGCGATGCGCGCGCCGTGCCGTTCCTGATCCAGGGCCTCACCTGCCATGACGCCGAGCTGCGCGGCGACGCCGCCGAGGCGCTGGGCGAGATGGGCGATCCGCGCGCCGTGGAGCCCCTGATCCAGACGATGCGGATGGACGGCCAGCCGGCCCCGCGCTGGAAGGCCATGACGGCCCTGGGCCGGCTGGGCGATCCGCGCGCCGTCAAGGCGCTGACGGACCAACTGGCCGGCCTGCTCGAACTGCCGGCCGCGGACTGGGCCCCGCCCACGGCCAACGACTACGGCGATCAGCCGCGCCAGTTGATCTGGACCACGTGCATGCATGCCCTGGAGGCGCTTGAGCGGCTGGGCGATCCGCGCGCCCTGCCTTTCCTAGAGCGGCTGGCGCATGAAGCGCCGGCGCGCACGGTGGGCAGCCGCGCCTGGCACGTCGCCGAGCACCTGCGCCAGCAAAATCCCCCGGCCTGAGCGCCGGCGTCTTCCCCAAACAAAAACAGCCCCCGCGGACCGTGGGGGCTGTTTGATTTCACCAGGGCGGCTACTGCCGCAGGCCGTCGTCGATATACAGGTCGTCCGGGCGCACCGAGAGGATCTGGCCCGCCTGCAGCTCGGCGGCGGACTCAGCCAGGGTCAGCTGATACCGCTCGTCGCTGGTCACCAAGCGCAGGGCGAAGGCATGCGGGCCGGCCGGCACCGGCACCCGCGCAAAGACGGCCGGCACCCGCCCCACCGCCAGGTCGCAGGGCTGGAAGGACTGCGCCCACACGGCCGTGCCATCCATCTCCAGGACCAGGCGCAGCGGGTCGTCGGTGGTCGGCACCACCACCCGGCGGGCCAGATCGCTCACCGCCACCTCGGCCAGCGGGCCGGTCAGCGGATAAGGCTGCAGCGGCAGGCGCGTGGCGAAGACCTGGGCGCCCAGGACGATGGCCAGGAAACCGAAGGCGGCGGCGTAATGGCGCGGCTGCATCGCAGTGAAGACCGCCAAGCCGCCTGGGCGCGGGCCACCAGCGGCCGGAGCGGCCGGCTCAGCGGGCAGGGCCCAGGGCAGATCGCCGGCCAAGGGCGGCGCGCCGCCGCGCACGGCCTCGGCGAAGGCCTGCGGCGGGACCCAGGCGCTGTGAATGGGGGCGCCCAGGTAGGCGCGCTTGAGGCGCGGCAGGCGTTGGCGCGTGAGCCGGCTGTGGGCCCAGGTATTGCCCTCGCGCTGGGCGCAGTCCTCGGGCGGACAGCCCACCACCTGCACCTCCGCCGCGCCCAGGTCCAGGGTTTTGGTGACCACGTTGGGATGGAGCGTGCCCACACACGGCAGCGGGATAACCACCACGGACTGGCCGTTCAGCACCTGGCCGGCGTCCAGGAAGGCGCGCCCGCCCTGGGCGGCGTGCCGCTCACAGGTGAAGACCACCTTCACGGGCCGCTCGGGCGCGCTGGCGCGGGCTTGCGCCAGCCGCTGGGCGGTCAGCAATTGCAGGGCCTCGGGCGGCTGCTCGCCCAGCGAAAGCGCCAGCACATCGCAGGAGCCCAGGCACAGCCCGCAGGCCACGCACAGCTCCGGCCGGGCGACGGCCACGTATTTGTGGCGCCGGCCGTCCGTGCGCTCCACCATGCGGATGGCCTGGTAGGGGCAATCGATCGCGCACTTGGTGCAGCCCGTGCAGCGCTCGGCGCTCACCTGAATGCGTGGCGCGGGCGGGCCGCCGGCCGGCAGCCAGGGGATGACCAGGCCGGCCACGACCACGGCCAGGACGAGCACCCACACCCAGCCGGGCTGGCCGCCCAACGAAGCCGGCAGCCAGAATAGATACAGCGGATCAAGGTTCACGGCGCCTGGCAGGCGCGCCAGGTCCAGCGGCGGCAGCAGGCCCACCGGAAGCAGCGCGCCGGCCACGATCAGCAGGCCGCTGGCGGCCGCCATCCAGTAGATGGCCGGCAGCAGGCGCGGCCGGCTTAGACGCAGCACATGGATCCACAGGAAGCCGGCCAGCGCCAGGAACAGGACGAAGTGGACGACGAAGACGACCGCCACCACCACCCAGCCCAGGGGGCTGGTCTGCACGGCGATCCAGGCATTGCCCAAGGCCTCGCCGAACGACGTGTAGGCGACGGCCAGGTTGAGCACCGCGTCGGTGATCAATTGCGCGCGCTGATCCATGACCAGCCAGGACCCGGTGATGCCGGCCAGCAGGATGAAAACCGCCATCACCACGCCGGAGACCCAGGCCAGCCAGCGCGGCCCGCGGGCCCGGCTCTGGAAATACAGGCGAAAGGCGTGGATCAGGCTGGTGATCAGCAGCGCGCCCGAGGCGTAGCGGTGCACGGCGCGCACGGTCCGCCCGGTGAGCAGGCCCTCCACAATCGTGATCGACCGATACGACTCCTGAAATCCGTAGCTATAGAAGAAGAACAGATAGACGCCGGTGGCGGCCACAATGCCCAGCAGCAGGACCGCCAACGTGCCCGTGTAATAAAGAGGGTTGAGCTGGGGGGCCGCAATCCAGCGCTGCAGCGGGGCCTCGACGGCCAGCGCCAGCTTTTCCAGCCAGCGCTCAAAGCGCGTGCGGCGCGGACGCCAGGCGGACACCACATCCACGGCGGCGGCTGGCGCCGGCCCTTCCGGTGCCGGGGCACAGTCGGTGTCAGGATCCACCCCAGGCAGGATTTCCGGGGGCTTCTTTGAAAAAATCGACATTCTTTACCCAATTATCCCTTACATATTTAGATGCGTAGTCTAGTCGGCGGTTACTGTCATAAGCCATGACAACATCACCAATTCACCCGTGACATTTGTCACTAGGTCTACTTATCTGCCTCTCATAAAGTAGACCCGTCACACGACACTGTATATCCAATTTATCGAGAGTTAGACGGACATGATTACGCGGCAGGCGGACTATGCGGTGCGTTCAGTATTAGACCTGGCGCTGCGCGAACCGGATGAGGCGGCGTTCTCGCGGGAGATCGCCGAAAGCCAGGATATCCCCCCCAGCTTTCTGGCCAAGATCCTCACCCGGTTGGCCGCGCACGCCATCGTTCAGACGCAGCGCGGCGTCAACGGCGGCGTGCGGCTGGCGCGGCCGGCGGCCGAGATCACGGTGCTGGAGGTGGTGGAAGCCATCGACGGGCCGCTGTCGCTGAACCTGTGCGTCAAGGCGCCGGGCCTGTGCCCGCGCGATATGGACTGTGTGGTGCACCCGCTCTGGGAGGTGATCACCAGCGACCTGCGGGAGCGCCTGCGCGGGATCACGTTTGCGGCGTTGGCCGAGGCGGCCCGCGTCTCGCCCGCCGGGCTGAGCCTGCCGACGACGGCGGCGTGAGATGAAAGTGGGTTGGTGGCTGAAGGGTGTGTACGGCTTGGCCGCCCTGCTCTTCCTGGGGGTGCTGAGCTTTGCGGTTTTCCAGCCCATCAAGGTGCTGCCGCGCATCACCCTGGCGCCGGGCCTGGCGCTGCGCGACGAGGCCGGCCGCTCGCTTAGCAACGAGGACCTGCGCGGCCAGATCGTACTGTACAACTTCACCTTCGCCGAATGCGCGGCGCCGTGCGCCCAGATGAACAGCGTCCTGCGCGCAGTCCAGCATCGGCTGCCGGAGGTGAACACCAGCGGCCTGGCGGTGCGGCTGGTGTCGATCTCGATTGATCCCGCCCGGGATACGCCCGCGGTGCTGGCCGACCTGGCCGTGGCCAATGGCGCGGACCCGGACGTCTGGCGCTTCGCCACCGGCGATCCGCTGCGGCTGAAAAGCGCGGTGGGCGCCGGCTTTCAGTTGTATTACGGCCCGGCCCCGGACGGCCGGCTGACGGTAGACCCGCTGTTCGCGCTGGTGGACGGCGGCGGGATCCTGCGGGCGGAATACCGCACGGCGGCGCCGGCCGTGGACCGGCTGCTGCGCGACATCGGCTTGTTGGCCGAGGAGGCCCGCAACAGCACGGGCGCCGGCCGGTATGCCTACGAGGCCGCCCACCTGTTCTTGTGTTATCCGCGGTGAACGGACCGCGGCTGGAGCTTCAAGACGCACGCGCGTCTTTGCCACTCAGAG
>JAEURL010000671.1 GCA_016789165.1 Anaerolineales bacterium
GGCGTCCGCTTCGATCCAGTTGGTCTTCCAGCGGTGCGTGCCGGAGTTGTTGGAATAACTCATCCAGGTGAAGTCGTCCCGCAGTGTGTAAGGCGCGAGCTGGAGGGCAGCCGCCTCCACCCCGGTCGCCGCCTCGGCGGAAGCGCTCTGCAGCGCGGGCAACCACAGCTGGTGGGTCAGGGCCTCGGCGTGCGTGTCGGGGGCCGGCGCCAGCAGCGGCTGATACTCCACCTGCAGCGCGTCGACGTAGAAGCGGGCGTCCGGGCTGAACGTCTCCGCGGTCACCAGACGCACGGCAAAGTCAGCCACGACAAAGCCGGAGAGATCGTACACCACGGTCACCAGACTCTCATCGGTGGCCGGGCCGGCCAGGGTCCCCAGTTCGCTCCAGGTCTGGCCGCCGTCGCCCGAGGCTTCCACGCGCACAAAATCGGCGGCGCCGGCCAGGTCCTTGCGCCGATAGGCCAGGCTGAGCTGCGCGGCGGCGGCCTGGCTGAGATCAGCGCCGCCTTGCAGGCCACGGCCGGCGCCCTGCAAGCGCAGGCCCTGCACATCGCCGGCCAGGAAGCTCGTCACCGCCACGTCGCCGGCCACCGGGCCGTCAGCCTCACCCAGCTCGTGCCACTCGGCGCCGGACCAGTCCCAGCCGCTGGACCAGGCGCCGGCCCCGGCCGCCACATTCACGCCGATAGTGAAGTCCTCGCGGAGCAGGCCGGCCGGCGCCTCGGCGTCCGTGGCATGGACGGCCGCGTCCAGGGCCACGCTCTGAACTTCGGGCGCCGCCGCCAGCTGGCGGGCCTGGGCTGCCGGAAGCCGGGCAGCGATAGCCCCGATCAGAGGCAGATCCCAGGTGACCTGCCCGCCCAGTCGTTCAATCAACGCCGCTAGCGGGACATCCGCCGAGGCTTTTTGAACGATTACGTCAATTAGAGTCTCGGGCTGCTGCGCGGCCAGTGCCAATACGAGCGGGTCCACCCGGCCGGCGTCAGCCGGCTGGCGGCCGGCGCTGACAGGCGCGCTCAGGCTCAGCAACAGCGCCGCCATCAGGCTCAGGTGGGTGATACTCGTTAACTTTCGCATATGCATTCTCTTGAGAAGCTGACAGCCCATCTGACGCTCGTCGCCCGGCGCCGTTCCGCCGGCCCCGGCCTCACCAAACAGCTGGTCGCGGCCCTAATTCCAGCTCACGGACCAGCAGGCCCGAAAAAGCGCCAAACCCAAGACAATGATGATCAACGCCATGTTCATCTCCTCGATGCCCAGCCAGCCTAAGGGGGTCAGTTAGCTGATCCCTGAGTTCCAGCTCACGTTCGGCTGGTACCCCGGCAGCGTGGTCGTCGGCAGCACCGAGCCCACCGGGTTGAGCAGGGTCGCCAGCAGCCAGGCAAACGCGCACAGGCCGGCCAAACGAACCGAGAACGAGTAGTGCCGCTTCAACATGATCTGGTCTCCTTGAGAAATAAAAGGTCCCTCGAGGTGGCCGGCTGCCGAGGGACCTGTGCATCTCGGGCAGTCCGGCGGCCGTGGCTCCTGAAGGCTGAGCGTTAGGCCCGTAACTTTGCGTCCCGGCCTTTCGACCGGTTTGCCATTTTCGCGAGCGAGCTATTCTTTTTCCGCTACACAATTGGTACTGGATGTGTGCGTACTGCTTTTATATACGCTCTTCGTGACTGAGGGTACAGGACCCGTGTACCAGAAGCCGCCCTCCCAGAGTGAAACTTAAGTGTAGGCTTTTCTAGGTATTGTTTCTCTAATTAAAACAAAAGCCGGTCAGCGGCCTGACCGGCGCACGGCTAAACCCGCTGGAGGCCGGCCTAGGCCGGCAGGAAAGAATTGACTTTAGCCCACAGCTCGCGGATGTTGATGGGCTTGGACATGTAGACGTCGCAGCCGGCGTTGAGGGCTTTCTCGGCATCGCCGCGCAGGGCGTTGGCCGTGATGGCGATGACGGGCAGCGAGCGCAGGGTCTCGTGGGCGCGGATGCGGCGGGCCACTTCGTAGCCGTCGATATCGGGCAAGTTGATGTCCAGCAGGATCAGGTCCGGCTGCTTGGCCTCCGCCTCCGCCAGTCCGGCCAGGCCGCTGGACGCCCAAATGAACTTGTAACCGCGGGCCTCCAGCGCGCGCTGAACCAGCAGCATATTGTCCGGGTTGTCTTCGATGTAGAGGATCGTAGAAGCCATCTCAAGCCGCTCCGTTCCGCGTCGCTTTCTCGTCCAACACCTGCACCACCTGGTCCACAAAGGCCCGCGGCGAGAGTGAACCTTTCTGATACAAAGCCTCGATCGCGCCGGTCAGGCGCCCCCGCTCCTCGGGCGTAATGTCCTTGGCGCTGACCACGATGATGGGGATGGCGTGCGTCAGGGGGTCCCGGCGCAGGGCTTCAATCAGGCTGAAGCCGTCCATCTCCGGCATGGTCAGGTCGCTGATGATCAAATCCGGTCGGCGGGCCTGGGCCTGCGCCAGGCCGTCGGCGGCATTGGCGGCATGGAAGACGCGGTAGGACTTGCGGGCCTCCAGCAGCCGGCGCACCAGCAGCGCGTCATCCGAATTGTCGTCGACGATCAAAACGGTCGTCACCTGCTCGTCGAGCGCGTTCAGGGCCGAGACCAGCCCATCGCGCGGCGCCGGCTGCATGTCGTCGCTCAGGTGCACATCCACGTGCCACTGCTCGCCCAGGACGTGCTTCTCCACCGGGAAGGTGTGCCCGCTGCAGTTTACCACCACCAGCTCATCCGCGCCGATGGTGCCGGCCCGCAATAGTTTCTCCAGGCCGGCAAAGGCCACGGCCGTGGCCGGCTCGACGGCCATCCCCTCCGTCTTGGCCAGGCTGAGCATGGCGTCCCACGCCTGCCGGTCGGTGACGCTTTCCATCGCGCCCCCGTACATCTGCGTCAGCCGCCACAGGTGGGTGTAGGTGACGCCGGGATCGCCGGTGGAAAGCACGGCGATGCGCGTCGCGGGCGTCACCGGCTCGGCCGTGGCGCGGCCGGCCTGGAAGGCGTGCACCATCGGCGCGCAGCCCTCGGCCTGCAGCACCCCCAGTTTGGGGACCTTATCGATCAGGCCCAGCGCCTGCAGCTCGCGGAAGCCATGGTAGACGCCCAGCGGCCCCAGGCCGCCGCTGACGGCCTGCAGGTACCAATCCGGCGCGCGCCAGCCCAGCTGCTCGACGATCTCGTAGGCGATGGTCTTCATCGATTCCACCGCCGGCACACTGCGCGCGCCGCGATCCAGCAACAGGCCGCGGCGCCGGGCAAAGTCGGCCGCGATCTGCTTGGTCTGGTCGTAATTGCCGCTGACCTTGACCACCTCGGCCCCGAACAGCGCCGTCTCGCGCAGCTTCTC
>JAEURL010000688.1 GCA_016789165.1 Anaerolineales bacterium
TGGATCTTTCTGGGCTTGCTGATTGTGCTGGGCCAGATCTGGCCGCGGCTGCCGGCCGGCGCGGGCGAGCTGGCCGCGGCGCCGGCCGCCGCGGCGCCATCGGCCGCCAGCGTCCGGTCCAGCCGCACCAGCCGGCGGCGCGGGCCGGCCTTGGAGCCGGCGCGGGGCGAAGCCGCCCTGCGGCCGGTGGGCCTGGTGCTTGGCCTGCTGGTGCCGGTGCTGCTCACCCTGGGCTTCAACTTCATCACCAACTCCGGCCGCTCCACAGACGCGCTCTCGATCGTCTGGACCGCGTTCACATCACAGTCAACGCCGGAGGGCACGCGTTTCAGCTGGGGCGTCATCGGGCTGGTGGCGCTGACCTGGCTGCTGGGGACGGCCCTGGCCTATTTCGAGGAGACCCCGGAGCGGCCGGCCGGCGGCTGGCTGAGCGGGCTGGCGGCCGGCCTGGGCTTCTCGCTGCTGGTGGCCGCCGTGGCCTGGCTCATCCAGGGCGGGGTGCTGGCCGGTATCGCGGCCTTCGTCCCGCGCACGCTGGAGGAGCTGACGCAATCCGTGAACCACGTCGCCGATGTGGTCACTTGGTATTACGTCCTGCTGGCGCTGGCGCTGCTGGCCGGCGCCTGGGTGCTGGGCGAGGCGGCGCCGCCCGGCGGCCGGCCGCGTCCGGAAACCTCCCCGCTGACCTGGCTGGGCGTGGTCGCGCTGCCGCTGCTGGCGGTCTTTCTGGCGGTGGTCTGGAACCTGCAGGTGGTTCAGGCGGACGTGATCTACAAGACCGGCCTGCAGTTCGACGACCAGGGCCAGCCGCAGGCCGCCATTCCGCTCTTCCTGCGCACGCTGGAGCTGGCCCCCAGCCAGGACTTCTACTACCTCTTCCTGGGGCGGGCCTATCTGAACGCCAGCAGCAGCGTGGCGGCCGGCGAGCGCGACAACCTGTTTGCGACGGCCGAGCAGAAGCTGTTCCAGGCGCGCGATTTGAACCCGCTCAATACCGATCACACCGCCAATCTGGCGCGCCTCAACCGCCAGTGGGCGCTGCTCACCACCGACGCCGCCCAGCGCCAGGAGCGGGCCATGCAGGCCGACTCGTACTATGCCGAGGCCTTGAACCTCAGCCCCAAGAACGCCGGCCTGTGGAACGAGTGGGCGCTGCTGGCTATGCAGTTGGGCAACGACTTCCCGCGGGCCGAGGAACTGCTGGACCGTTCGCTGTCCCTGGATGCGCGCTTTGACCAGACCTACTGGTATCAAGGCGATCTGTATCAAGCCGAGGCGCGCACCGCCGCGGACCTGACCGCGCAGCAAGCGCTGTATCAGCAGGCGCTAGACGCTTACCAGCAGGGTGTCACTATCAGCGAGCAGGCCGGCCGGTCCACCAGCCTGCTCAACCTGCGGCTGGGCTTGGCCAACGTCTATGTGGCTACCAATCAGCTGCAGCCGGCCATCGACGAGTACCTGAAGATCGCCGAGCTCAACGCCGGCGCCGGCCAGTGGCAGGTTTACCGGGCGCTGGGCGAGCTGTATCGACAGATGGGTGATAATGCCCAGGCCCGCCTCTTCGCCCAGCAGGCTTTGGCGGCGGCCCCGGACGCCGAGAAGCCTAACCTGCAGGCCTGGCTGGATGCCTTGCCCTGACGGCCTGCTCAAAAAAAAGCCTCCCGCCGGCCGGCGGGAGGCTTTTTTGATTCGGAGGCCGGCTCAGACGGCCTCCACCTGTTTGAGCGCGGGGAAGAACGGGCGCACAGTGCCCTCGATCCAGCCGTGCAGCGTGAGCGGCGTCAGCTTGCAGCCGCGGCAGGCGCCGGTCATCTTTACCTGCAGCGTCTCGCCGTCGAAGCTCACCAGCGAGACGCCGCCGCCGTGGTAATACTCCATGTAGGCGCTCAGCGATTCAATCAACGCGCGCATGCGGTCGGCCTCCGTGGCTTGTGCGGCGTTGCTGACATCGGGCTCAGAGGGGGTGGGCATGAGCGTGATCTCCTTCGTCGACAGCGGATGGCAACCGAAGCGGCCCGGACGGGCTGCGGCTCTATTGTGCGTCAGGCGCGGCCGGCGCGTCAACCCCGGCGCATTATTTTAGGTCGTGGGCAGCCGGGCGCACCACCAGCAGCGAGCAATGCGCGCTGTCCAAGACTTTTTCGGTCACGCTGCCATAGATCCAGCGCCGCAGGCCGGTGCGGCCATGGGTGGCCATCACGGCCACGTCCGCGCCGAGCGCGCCCAGGCGGGTGATGATGGTCTCGGCCGCCGGCCCCACCAGCACCTCCGTGCGGACCTCCAGGCCGGCCACGGCGTGAGCCTGGGCCTGCCGCCACAGGTCGGCCTCGGCGGCCTGGCGTGCGGCCGGGTCGGAGGCCCCGTGGTCATCCAGGACCCGCAGCAGGGTCACCTGTTCGCCCAGCGCCGCCGCCAGCGCGAAGCCCGGCGCCAGCGCACGTTCCGCCAAGGGCGAGCCGTCCAAAGTAATTAGGAAGCGCCGCAGCGGCTGCTGGCCGCGCCGGATCAGCACCGGGCAGGGCGCGGCGCTCAGCACCTTTTCGGCCGTGCTGCCCAGCATCCACCGCGTCAGCCCCGAACGGCCGTGCGTGGACATGCCGATCAGGTCCACGCCCTCCGCCGCGGCCGTGTCCACGATCACGCTGGCCACGTCGCCGTCGACAATGGCGGTGTGGATCGGCACGCCGGCCAGTTCCGGATGGAGGCCAGGTTTGAGCAGGTTGTCCAGATACTGTTTGGCTTCCTTGCGGGATACGCCCAGTGATTGATCCGGCCAGAGGACGCCCTCCGTGCCGGCCAGCGGCACGAAGATCCGTTCGGCGGCGGGCACGCGCAGCAGCCAGACTTCCGCCTGGGTGTGGCGGGCCACTGCCAAGGCCGGCGCCAGGGCGGCCTCCGCCAGAGGCGATCCATCCAGGGGAACCAGAATGCGGTGGAACATCGCGGCCTCCTTTCGTGAGGCTCGCCGGCCGAAGGCCGACTCAGCGCGTTCTTCCGCCGTAAGGCCGGCGATGACGTAGACCTGAGGCGTGCTTGTGTCGTTAACTCCAGCATACGCCGGGAGGCGAGAGCCTCCAAGTGCCAGTTGTCAACGGCAGGCGGGCCGGCCTTATGTCAGTTCCAAAGGGAACATCGTCGGTTCTGGCGTGTGACGGAGGACACTACGCCCCCATCTGGGCCACGACTATGCTGGTACTAGAACAAGTGGGCAAAGGAGGCCCTTAATGTCAAAAGGCCACATTGTTGTGGATGAGGCGCGCTGTAAGGGATGCGCTTTGTGTACCTCCGCCTGTCAGCAGCGTTTGATCAGTCTGGCGCCCGATCAGTTGAATGCGCGCGGCTATCATCCGGCGCAATACGTGGATCCGCACGGCCGCTGCACGGGCTGCACCTTGTGCGCCGTAATCTGTCCGGACAGCTGCATCACGGTCTACCGCGCTCAGCGGGTGGTGAGCCGCCGGCCGCTGGCGGCCTAACACCGACCGCTGAATAAAACCCTATGGCTAAGCAATTGCTCAAAGGCAACGAGGCCATCGCCGAGGCCGCCATCCGCGCCGGCGTGCAGGCCTACTTTGGTTACCCGATCACCCCGCAAACCGAACTGCTCGAGTATATGGCGCGGCGCATGCCGGAGCTGGGGCGGGTCTTCCTCCAGGCGGAAAGCGAGCTGGCGGCCATCAACATGGTCTACGGCGCGGCCTGCACCGGCCGGCGCGTGATGACGTCCTCCTCCAGCCCGGGCGTCAGCCTGATGCAAGAAGGCCTCTCGTACATCGCCGCCTCCGAAGTGCCGTGCGTGATTGTGGACGTGATGCGCGGCGGACCGGGCCTGGGCAATATCGCGCCGGCGCAGGGCGACTACACTCAGATTGTCAAAGGCGGCGGCCACGGCGACTACCGCATGATCGTGCTGGCGCCGGCCACGGTGCAGGAGGCCGTGGACCTGACCCGGCTGGCCTTCGACCTGGCCGACAAATACCGCATGATTGCCGTGGTGCTGCTGGACGGCAGCCTGGGCCAGATGATGGAGCCGGCCGAGCTGCCGCCGTTCGCGGATGGCGCGGCGCTGGGAACGCCGCCGGCCTGGGCCCTGACCGGGGCGCAGGGCCGGCCCAAGAACGTGGTCACCTCCATCCACCTGGTTCCGGAGGACGAGGAGCAGTTCAACCAGCAGCTCCAGGCGCGCTATGCCGAGATCGCGCGCACCGAGGTGCGCTGCCACGAGTACGCCACCGCCGACGCCGACCTGATTGTGGTGGGCTTCGGCACGGCCGGCCGCGTGGCGCAGACGGCCGTGAAGCAGGCGCGGGCGCAGGGCTTGAAGGCCGGCCTGCTGCGGCCGATTACGCTCTTCCCCTTCCCCGAGCAGCGGCTGGCGGAGCTGGCCCGCCAGGCGCGCGGCTTCCTGGTGGTGGAGATGAACGCCGGACAGATGGTGGACGACGTGCGGCTGGCCGTCAGCGGCCAGGGCCGCGGCGGATTGACGCCGGCCGTGCGCTTCTACGGCCGGATGGGCGGCATCGTGCCGCTGCCGGATGAGGTGTTGGGCGCGCTCAAGGCCCTGGCGGAAACCGCCGGCCACACCCCGCAGCCCTCCCCGGTCAGCTGCCTGCCGTTAGATGGCGGGCCAGTGGCCCGCTGAATAGGAGCCTCCATGTTAGCCGACGTGGTCTTGGAACCCGAGATTACCTACACCCGGCCGGCGGCGCTGGCCGACACCTACACCCATTACTGCCCCGGCTGCACGCACGGCGTGGCGCACAAGCTGGTGGCCGAGGTCATCGACGAGCTGGGCCTCCGCGAGCGGACCATCGGCGTGGCGCCGGTGGGCTGCGCGGTCTTCGCCTACAACTACTTCAACGTGGATTTCGCCGAGGCCGCCCACGGCCGGGCGCCGGCCATGGCCACCGGCATCAAACGCGTGCTGCCCGATCAGATGGTGTTCACCTACCAGGGCGACGGTGACCTGGCCTCGATCGGCCTGGGTGAGATCACGCACGTCGCCGCGCGCGGCGAGAACCTGACCGTGATCTTCGTCAACAACGCTATCTATGGCATGACCGGCGGCCAGATGGCGCCCACCACCTTGCCGGGCCAGAAGACCGCGTCGTCGCCGTGCGGGCGCGATGTGGAGGCCACGGGCCTGCCGCTGCGTATGGCCGAACTGCTGGCCGGCCTGCCGGGGACCGCCTATGCGGTGCGCCGCAGCCTGCACAACGTGAAGGAGATCAACCGCGCCAAGAAGGCCATCCGAACGGCCTTTCAGGTCCAGCAGGCCGGGCTGGGCTTCGCCCTGGTGGAATTGCTCTCCAGCTGCCCCACCAACTGGGGCCTTCCGCCGCTCGACGCGCTGAAGTGGATCGAAGACCAGATGCTGCCGTATTACCCGCTGGGCGATTACAAGGTCGCGGACGGCGTGGAGCAACTCTGATGCAGACCGACCTCATCATCTCGGGTTTTGGCGGACAGGGTGCGCTCTTCGCCGGCCAGATCCTGGCCTATGCCGCCATGGACGAGGGCCTGCACGTCACCTGGATCCCGTCCTACGGGCCGGAGATGCGCGGCGGGACCGCGCACTGCACGGTGGTGATCAGCGACGACGAGATCGGCTCGCCGCTGGTGCGGAACCCGGCAGCCGCGATCGTTCTGAACCAGCCGTCGCTGGACAAGTACGAGCCGCTGATGGCGGCCGGCGGGGTGCTGGTGGTGAACAGTTCGCTCATCCCGCGCCGGCCGCAGCGGACCGACCTGCGCGTGGTCGAAGTGCCGGCCAACGCCCTGGCCGAGGAGCTGGGCAACGTGCGCCTGGCCAATGTCGTCGCGGTGGGCGCGCTGGTGGCGGCGGCCGGGGTGTTGAGCGTGGAGGCCGTGGAACGGGCCTTGGCCGCGCACCTGCCGGAGCGCCACAAACACCTGCTGCCGGCCAACAGCCAGGCCCTGCGCCGCGGGGCCGCCCTGGCGGCGGCCGCGCTCGCGTAACCCACGCAGCACCGCGCCGGCGGGCCGCGCCAGGCTCAACCCGCCAGCTAGCGCCCTGACGCCCATTGGTGAGCCTATCGGTTAATGAGGAGCTATCCATGACACAGACGGTTTGGGAAGTCGTCGACTCGATCAAATGTGAACGCACCGGCGAAACCGCGCAGCTGCTGGAGCAGCGCGTCTACGCCAGCGATCCGCTGCCCGACGTCGGCCGGCCTTTCAAGGTGCTGGCCCGCAAGTGTTCCACCGGCGGCGAGTGCAACCTGGCCGGCTTCCCGTGCCGCTGGTCTTACATCAATCCCACCTACGATCCGTTCAGCGACAAGTAGGCCGCCATGGCGACGGTGGTGACCGCTCATGCCGGCCGCCTGTGGTGCTACCGCGCCCGGGCGGAAGCGGACTTGTACGAGGAACGCGTCTTCGCGGACGGCGTCACGCCCGGCCCGGACGCGCCCTACACCGTCCGCGCCTGGCACTGCAGCCTGGATCACCAGTGCAACGCCCGGACGCCGGCTTGCTGCCTGGCCCAGCCGGGCGACCTGGCGGCCGAGGCACCGCCCGCCCGCTAACGCGCCGCGCCTTTCGTCCTTTGCCCAAGCCCCGGCGGGGCGGCCCGCCGGGCTTGGAGCGCCAGCCAATTCCCGATTTAATTCCACATGACGACTGAAGATCCCCGCATCCTCGAACTACGCGCCCGCCGCGAGCAGGCCCGCCAGGGCGGCGGCGCCGACCGGGTCGCCCGTCAGCACGCCAAAGGGAAGCTGACCGCCCGCGAGCGGCTCAACCAGCTGCTGGACCCCGGCACCTTCAACGAGATCGAGCCCTTTATCACCCATCGCGGCCACGAGTCGGCGGAGGCCGGCGCCGACGACCTTTTCTACGGCGACGGCGTGGTGACCGGCTACGGCCAAATTGCCGGCCGGCCCGTCTACGCCTACGCCCAGGACTTCACCGTCTACGGCGGCGCGCTGGGCGAAATGCACGCCCACAAGATCTGCCGGGTGATGGACCTGGCCCTGCGCAACGGCGCGCCCCTCATCGGCCTGATCGACTCGGGCGGAGCGCGCATCCAGGAGGGCGTGCGCTCGCTGGGCGGCTACGCCGAGATTTTCCGGCGCAACGCTCAATACTCCGGCGTCATCCCGCAGATCAGCGTGATGCTCGGGCCGTGCGCGGGCGGCGCCGCCTATTCGCCGGCCCTGACCGACCTGATCATCATGGTCGAGAAGAAGAGCTACATGTTCCTGACCGGGCCGGAGGTGATCAAGGCTGTCACCGGCGAGGTGATTGACGCCGAGCACCTGGGCGGCGCCGCCGTGCATTTGAGCGTCAGCGGCAACGCCCACCTGGCGGCGGCCAGCGAAGCCGAGGCGCTGGCGCTGTGCCGGCGGGCGCTGGCCTATCTGCCGTCCAACAACGTGGAGAACCCGCCCTTCGGGCCGGCGGCCGACGACCCGGCCCGCATGGATCTGGAGCTTAACCACCTCGTCCCTCTCGATCCGAGCGAGCCTTACAGCATGCACGCCCTGATCGAGCGCGTGACGGACGCCGGCAGTTTCCTGGAACTGCAGCCGGCCTGGGCGCGCAACGCCATCGTCGGCTGGGCGCGCCTCGGCGGGCACAGCGTGGGCATTGTGGCCCAGGAGCCGAGCGTGATGGCCGGCGTCATCGACATCGACGCCTCCGATAAGATCACGCGCTTCGTGCGCATGTGCGATTGCTTCAATATCCCGCTGATCACGTTCGTGGATTCGCCGGGCTTCCTGCCGGGCGTGGCCCAGGAGCACGGCGGCATTATCCGCCACGGCGCCAAGGTGCTGTACGCCTACTCGGAGGCCACCGTGCCCAAGATCAGCGTCATCACGCGCAAAGCCTACGGCG
>JAEURL010000711.1 GCA_016789165.1 Anaerolineales bacterium
GAGGAAGCTGGCGTAGTCCTCCCAGACGCCCGGCCGCCGGCCGCGCTCCAAGTCCTGGGCGTAGACCACGCCGCCCTGCGGCGCAAAGGTGATGGCGTTCTCGCCCACGAACACGCTCTTGGCCGGATCGCGGGCGCGCCAGGTGAAGCCGGCCGGCGCCTTGGCGATCAGGTCCAGCACCAGGCCGCGGTCCAGCCAGACGCGCTGTTCGCGCTGATCGACGCGCGCGCCGGCCGCCGCCCACAGGCTGAGGGCCTCGCCGTCCAGCATCAGCAGGCCGGTCTCCTCCAAAATGCGCAGGGAGGCCAGGTGCAGGCGCTCCACCTGCTCGCCGTCCAGGATTTCCAGCGGCGGGAACGGGTTGCGCAGCTGGCGGAAGGGCAGCTGCAGCAGCGGCGACTCGGCGCGCTGGCTGCGGCGCGCGGCGCGGCGTTCGGCCCGGGAGGCGTCAGGGGTGGACATGGCGTGTGGAAAGGGAAAACGGCAACCGTGGCGACCGGGCGGCCAGGGCAGTATATGACATTGGGCCTGCGTGCGTGCACCAATTATAACGTGTGGACACCGGGCCGGCCGCTTACAATGCCCCTTCAGGAGGCCATCAGCATGACCGAAAGACGTTTTGCCCTGATCACGGGCGGCAATCGCGGGATGGGCTATGCCACGGCGGTCAAACTGGCCCAGCGCGGCCTGCAGGTGGTGATCGCCACACGCGATGAGCGGCGCGGCACCCAGGCGGCGGAGGCGCTCAAGCGCGCCGTGCCCGGGGCGGCGGCGGAGGCGTTGGCCCTCGATCTGTCGTCGTTCGCGTCGATCCGCGCGGCGGCGGCCGAGTATCAGCGGCGCGGTTATCCGCTGCAGGTGCTGCTCAACAACGCCGGCCTAGGCACGTACCCGCCGCCGGTCCGCTTCACGGCCGACGGCCACGAGCTGATCTTTGGCACCAATCATCTCGGGCATTTCCTGTTTGCGTATCTGCTGCGCGACGTGCTTAAACGCTCAGCGCCAGCCCGGGTGGTGGTGGTGTCGTCGCGCCGGCACATCCCGGATTACGCCGGTGGCCAGCCCGTGGACTTTGATTTCGATAATCTGCGCGGGGAGAAGTACTTCAAGGCCGCCACCTGCTATTGCAACTCGCAGCTGGCCAACGTCTGGTTTGCGTATGAGCTGCAGCGCCGGCTGGCTGGCACGGGCGTCACCGTGGATGCGGTCTGTCCGGGCTTTGTGCCGGCCACCATCGCCGAGAATCGCGCCGGCCTGGAACGCTTCTTTTACCGCGCGATCATGTCCCGGATGCCGTTTGCCAACACGGTCGAGCGCGCGGCGGAGATGTACGCGCAGGTGGCGACCGAGCCGAAGTGGGCGGCCGGCGGCCAGTTCATCGCCGATTTCCGGGCGATCCAATCCAGCCCCGAGTCCTACGACGCGGCCAAGGCGCGGTGTTTGTGGGATGAAAGCCTGCGCTGGTGCGGATTGGCGGCCGACGCGGTTACTTCGGCAACGCCTTCAGCTGCCGTTTGAGGGTCTGGCGCAGTTTAGCCTGTTTGGCCCGCACGTCCTTCAGGCTGGTGAAGGACGCCAGGCGCCGGCCGTCAGGGTATTCGCCTTCCAGGAAGCCGGATCCGTCGTCAGCCGCGGCGCCGTGCCAGAACACCAGGCGCAGGCAATCCTTCCGGTAGAGGTTGAACACCACCAGATGGCGTTTGAACTCCTTGGGCTTGAACGGCGCCAGCGGCCCGGTGTAGAAGAAGGCCGGGGCGTTCCACTTGATCTCCTCGCCGATCGTCCGGTCAGCCGCCAGGATGGCTTGCCGCAGGGCGGCCACCACCTCGGCCAGGGGGTGCTGGAGGCGCGCCAGATACGCGTCGACCTGCGCGGGTTCGGACGGCTTGGTGGTCAATGGGGCGGGCATCGGCGGCGCTCCTTCACGGGCTTAGCGGAAACCGACTAGAACCGCAGCGCGCGCTGCCAGGCGGCCGGCGCGCGTTTGAGATTGACCTGGACCCGGCCGGCCCCCAGGAACGCGGCCAGCTCGGCCAGGGCGCCGGCCACGGCCGGCCCGGCGTCCTTGGGCGCGCCGGGCTCGGCGTGAACGGACTTGACGCGCAGCACCCCGGTCGTCCGGTCGAACTCCGGGTCCAGCCGGCCGATCAGGCGCTCGCCGTGCAGGATGGGGAGCACGTAGTAGCCGTAGCGGCGCTGGGCGGCCGGCGTGTAGATGGCGATCTTGTAGGCGAAATCAAAGAGCTGCTGGGTGCGCGCCCGGTCGGCGATCAGATTGTCGAAGGGGGAGAGCAGGGTGGTGCGCGGCGGCTCGGCCTCGGCCGGGAGGTCCAGGGCCGCCGCCGGCATATACCACTCGCCCGGCCAGCCGGCCACACGCGCGCGCCGGACTTGGCCGGCCTTTTCCAGCTCCCGCAGCGCAACTTCCAGATCCGGATAGCGCCCGCGCGTGAAGTGATAGCGGATGTGCTTGGCCGTGCCCAGGCCCAGGGCGCGCAGGGCGTGCTCGGCCGCGCGGCGTGTGGCGGCCCGCTCGCTCAAGCGCTCGCGCGGCGTCCAATCCGGCAGGACGCGCCCGGCCAGGTCCCAGGCTTTCTGGCCGCCGCGCCGGCCGGCCACCAGGATCTGGCCGGAGAGCCACAGGTAATCCAGCATCTTGTTGACGTTGCGGCCGGAGGTCCACCCGCCCGAGACCCAGGCCTGGGGCTGCAGGCCGGCCTCCTCCAGCTCGCGCGAGAGCAGGGGGCCGCGGCGTTTGAGCGCGCCCAGGATGTGCCGGCGCAGGGGTTCGTTGGCCTTCAGCCAGGCGCGGGTCCGGGTGCTCCAGGCGCCGTCGCCGGCCGGGAAGCCGCTCATCATGCGGCGGTGGATCGGATAATCCTCGGTCAGGACCAGGGACGCGCAATGGGCCCAATACTCAAACAGGTGGCGCTCGTCCCACAGCAGGCGCTCCAGCTCGGCCGGCGGGTACGGCCCGACGCGGCTGAAGAGCACCAGTTGATGGCTGCGGGCCACCACGCTGATCGGGTCCAGCTGCAGGCAGCGCAGCTGGCGGGCGGTGGCCAGCAGGCCGGCGGCGTCCGGGGCCGGGCGGGGGCCGGCCAGGTGCTGGGCGCGCAGGGCCAGCCGGCGGGCCTGGGCCGGGGTGAGGGTCAGTTCCGCCATGGCTATTCTCCCCACACGGCGTTGGTGTCGCCCTGGAGCTTGGCCTTGCGGGCCGGCTCGTCCAGCCAGCCCACGGCCTTGTACAGCTCCGGCCCGTACTCGCGCGTCTTCACCACCACCGGCATGGGCACGGCGTGGCCCAGGATCAGGGCCTGCTGCTTGGTGTCCAGCCGGGCCAGCACCTGGCGCAGCTGCTGGGCGCCGCTCACGCCCGAGAAAACGGCCTTGATATCGGCCTCGTTGTCCAGCAGGCAGGTGACGCGCGTGCCGATCTGGCTCATCACTTCCTCGTCGATGCCGCTCGGGCGCTGGTCCACGATCAAGAGCGTGACGTTGTATTTGCGCAGCTCGCGGGCGATGCTGCCGAAGATGGTGTGCTGGGCGATGGCGGGATCGAGGAATTTGTGCGCCTCCTCGATGGTGATGACCAGCGGGCGCGGCTCTTCGGCCTGCCGGCCGGCGGCCTTGTTCTTCTTGTCGACGTACTTTTGGTGGATGCGCCGGGTGAGGTAGTTGGCCACCAGCACGTAGGCGGCCAGGGTGTTGCCGTAGACCCCAAACTCCAGGACGACGCTCGTCCCGCGGTTAAGGGCGTTGAAGATGTAATCGACCATGTCGCTGGGCGGCGGAGTCGCGCGCAGGAAGCCGAAGCGCCGGAAGGCCTCGAACTTGCGCTGGATGGCGCGCAGGGTGCCGCTCTGGATCTTCTCGGACTCCTCGATCTCGTCCACGGCCGCGGTGTCGTGCTCGTCCAGCAGCCGCGCGATCCAGTCCTGGCCGAGCTTGCGGCGCAGGTAGTACAGGGCGCCCACCTGGACGTCGCTCAGACCCAGCACGCCGGCCAGCATCTCCACGTCCTCGGGCTCGATCTGGTCGTAGCTGATCTGCAGGGTGCCGTCCACCTTGCTGCCACGGTGGCGCGAGGTGTCCGGGTCCAGGGTGACCACCTGCACGCGCCCGTCCGGGAAGAGCTGGCGCAGGCCCTTGTACTCGCGGCCGTGCTCGTCATGGACGCTCCAGCCGTAGTCGTTGTGCATGTCAAAGATCAGGTTGACAGCGGCCTCGGCTTTCACCAGGCCGGCCAGGATGGTGCGGGTGACGAAGCTCTTGCCGGTGCCGGACTTGCCGAAGACCCCGGATGAGCGCTCGACGAAGCGCTTCAGGTCCAGGTTGACCTTGACCTGATCCATATCCAGCGGCGCGCCGATGTGCCAGTGGG
>JAEURL010000008.1 GCA_016789165.1 Anaerolineales bacterium
AAAAGGCCGCCGCCTCCGAGCGCTTGGCCTCCGGCAGGAAGGTGAGCCATTGGCGTCCCACCAACTCTTCGGCCGTGCCGAACATCTGGCGATAGCCCTGATTGGCGAAGGTCAAGGTGGTGTCCGGCCGCCAGCGGCACAGGGCCACATTGCGCGAGGCGATCAGGGCGCGATACAGGCTGTCGCTCGTGTGCCGCTCTTGCGCGTGCTCGGCGGCGGCGGCCTCCAGTTCGGCAATCCGTTGGTGGGCGCGCTGCAACTCGCTTTGGATTTCCGCCTTGGTTTTGTTCGTGCCCATGGCTTCTCCTCGGGATCGCGGAGTCAGCGGCCCAGCGTCATGATATGCGCCAGGGAAGGCCAGGCGCGTCAGCGTGGGGCATCTGCGCGGTATGGGACGGCCAGATGCGGCGGCGGGGCCAGCCGCCACCTTTCAATTGCGTTTGACGTTCACATAAACCAGCGCGTGGGGCAAGTGGATTAAGTAACAGCCTCCCCAGGCATAGTGCATTTATGCAGATTTTCAAGCGCGCGGCTCGGCCGGCGCCGGCCGCGGCCCGATCGCCGGCGGCGGACGGGAGGGGAACCCGCCGCCGGGGTTTCGGAAGGCGGCGCTCAGCCGGCGCCGCCGAGGTAGGCGCGCAGGCTGGCCAGGGCGGGGGCGAAGACCTCGCGCGCGAAGAAGCCGGTCCAGTGGTCCAGCTCGTCCGCGGCGCAATCGAAGGTCGTCCACCACTCTACGAAGGCCTGGTGGCTGTCGACGATCGGGGTCACGCGCAGCGTGGCCTGATAGTTCTTAACCGGGAAGGGGGCCGGGTCGCAGAAGACGTAGGTGTACGAGCGGTCCACATCCGAGAGCGCCACCAGCTGCTCGCGGATGCGCGCGGTGCCGAAGACGAAGTTGCGCACCCCGCTGACGGCCTCGCCGGTCTTGCCGGCCTCGATGGCGCTGGTGCTGACCGAGCCCGCGAACCAGGTGGCCAGGCCGTTGAAGTCGCGCGCGGCGGCCCAGACCTTGTCGGCCGGCGCGTTGAAGACGGTGCTGTAGTATGACTTGCCCATGGTGATCTCCGGAGGCGAGCCGGGCCGCGCTCAGCGCGCCAGCGCCAGCTTTTTGAAGTCCTGCACCTGGCCGCGGATGGCGCGCTCGGTGGGCAGACGCTCGATGCTGGAGGCGCCGAAGAAGCCCGCGATGCCGGGCATGCGCGCCAGCGCCTGGCCGACGTTCTCGGGCTCGTCAAACGGCCCGCCGTGGCAGATGACCAGGATGTCCGGGCGGACCCGGCGGCCGGCCTCGGCGATCGCCAGCACGCGCTCAATGGCCTGGTCGAGCGTGAAGGCCACGCCCGCGCCGATCGTGCCGGCCGTCGTCAGGCCGACGTGCGCCACGAGCTGGTCGGCGCCGGCCTCGGCCATGGCCTTGGCCTGATCCACGTCGAAGACATACGGCGACGTGAACAGGTCCAGGTCGTGGGCCAGCTTGATGCAGGCGATCTCCTTGTCGTAGCCCATCCCGGTGGCTTCTAGGTTGGCGCGGAAGTTGCCGTCGATCAGGCCGACGGTGGGGAAGTTCTGCACGCCGTCGAAGCCCATCTCCTTGAGCTGTTTGAGGAAGACCGGCATCAGCCGGAACGGGTCGGTGCCATTGACGCCGGCCAGCACCGGCACGTTCTTGACCACCGGCAGCACCTCGCTGGCCATCTCCACCACGATGCCGTTGGCGTCGCCGTAGGAGAGCAGGCCGGCCAGCGAGCCGCGCCCGGCCATGCGGTAGCGGCCGGAGTTGTAGATGATGATCAGGTCGGCGCCGCCGGCCTCGGCCATCTTGGCCGAGATACCGGTGCCGGCGCCGCAGCCGACGATGGGCCGGCCGGCGGCGATCTGCCCCTGCAGGCGCTGGAGCAGGTCAGAGCGGGAAATGAAAGGCATGGGGGTGTCTCCTGGGCGGGCGGGGCCTACCGGCCGAGCATGGCCAGCAGCCGGTCCGCCATAGCGGCCGCGAAGGCCGGGTCGTTGACGTGCAGGTCGAGCTCGATCAGCTCCACCTTGGCGCGGTCGAGGTGCTGGCGCAGGGCCGCGAACAGGGCCGCGTCGGCCTCCGGCGAGTAGAAGGGCTGGCCGGCGGCGTCGATCATGCTCACGCCTTTGAGCGGCACGAAGAGCGCGGTGGGGCCGGTGGCGGCGTTGAGCTTCTCGGCGATGATTTTCCCGAGCTGCGCGCACTCGGCCGGCGTGGTGCGCATCAAGGTGACGGTGGGGTTGTGCTTGTAGAGGGTGCGGGCCTTGAAGGCCTCCGGCACGGTCTCGAGGGCGCCGAAGTTGACCATGTCCAGCGCGCCCAGCGAGACCACCTGGGGCACGCCTTTCCGAGCCGCCGCCTCCAGGCGGTGCGGGCCGGCCGAGAGCACGCCGCCCACCAGCTCATCGCACCATTCGGTGGTGGTGATGTCGGCCACCCCGGCGATGAAGCCGCCCTCGATCAGCGACTCCATGGCCCGGCCGCCGCTGCCGGTGGCGTGAAAGACCAGAACTTCAAAGCCCTTGGCCTCCAGGGCCTGGCGCACGGCCGTGACGCACGGCGTGGTCACGCCAAACATCGTGGCCGTGATCAGGGGCTTGTCCTCCCCGGCCGGCGCCGCCTGCTCCACCATGCCGGCCACGGCGCCGGCGGCGTTGGCCAGGATGCGGCGCGAGAGCCGGTTGAGGCCGGCCACGTCCACCACCGAGTACATCATGGTCACGTCTTTGACGTCCACGTAGGGCGCCACGTTGCCGGAGGCCATGGTCGAGACCATGACCTTGGGCAGGCC
>JAEURL010000025.1 GCA_016789165.1 Anaerolineales bacterium
TCCACTCGCTCAGCGGTATCCCGGCCGGGCTGGGGTCGCTCATCGCAGGTAATACACGCCCAGGGGCGTTTTCGCTCATGCTGGCAGTATCGCTCAAAATAATTAAAGAGCGCTTACGGGCTCAGCCCTTTAGGATTTCCACCGCCGCCGCCGGCCGCAAGCCGTCCAGTTGGAGCGGCGGCAGGTCGTCCACGGAGGTCAGGCCGAAGTGCTGCAGGAATTCCGGGGTGGTGCCGTACAACACGGGCCGGCCCGGCCCCTCCGTGCGCCCCGACTCTTCGATCAGGCCCTTGGTGAGCAGGTTCTTGATCACGCTGTCAGAATTGACACCCCGGACCGCCTCGATCTGGGGCCGTGTGACCGGCTGCTGGTAGGCGATGATGGCCAGGGTCTCCAAAGCGGCCTTGGAGAGCGGGGCCGAGGCCGCCAAACCGAGAAAGCGCTGGACCCGCTCGGCGGCGGCCGGCGCCGTGGTCAGCTGGACCTTGTCGCGGATCCGCTGCAGGCTGAGCCCGCGCTCGGCGTAGCTGTGGCCCAAAGCCTCCAGGGCCGCCTCCACCTCCCGCCCGTGGACATCCAGGGCCTCCGCCAGGCGCGCCACCGGCACCGGACCGTCGGCGACAAACAGCAGGCTCTCCAGCAGGGCTTCCAGGCTCAGGCTGACCGGCGGCGGCCCAACTTGGGGCGCGGCCTCCGGTTCCGGCTCTGGCGCAGCCGCCGGCTCGGGCTCGGCCTCCGGGCGGGGCTGGGCGGCTTCCGGCGCCGGCACCACGGTCAGCTCGAATGCGGCGGCCGCCGGCTCAGGAGCGGGCTCGGCCGCCGGCGCCGCCTCGGCCGGGACAGTTTCAACGCCGGGCTCATCGGCGGCGGCCGGCGTCTCAGCCGGCGCCGTTTCCGGGTCCGGCTCGGCCGCCGGCTCCGGCGCGCCCCGGACCCACTGGTTATCGGCCACAACGGTGGCCGGATCGGGCGTGTTATAATCGCTTGACATAGGAGAAGTATCGCATGCGCTACTGGATTCCGCTTATCGCGCTTCTGGCGGCCTCTTTGGCGTGCAACCTGGCGGTGGGCGGCCCCACCCCGCCCGGCTCGCCGATCCCGGTCTCCACCGAAGCCGCCGGCGAATTAACCAATCTCTGGAGCACCGCTGCCACGACCGTGCCCAAGGGCGGCGAGGTCAGCATCACCCTGACCGAGGCCCAATTGACCTCTTTTGTGGCCCTCCGGCTGCAGGACCAGCCGGATGCGCCGCTCAAAGACATCCAGGTCTTCCTGCGGGACGGCAAAATCCAGCTGTTTGGCAATGCAACGGCCGGCAACGTGACCACCACGGCGCTGGTCGTCGTCAGCGTCAGCGTCACCGAGGCCGGCACCGTCCTGTTCAAGGCCGAAAAGGCCGATTTTGGCCCGTTGCCGGTGCCGTCCGCCTTGCTGGACAGCGTCTCGACGACGCTCAATGAGGCCTTTACGGGCAACATCGGCTCGACGGCGACCGGGCTGAAGATCACCAGCCTGCTGATCGCGGACGGCCAGATGGCGATCACGGCCGTCTTTACACGCTAAGGGCGGGACGACAGCGCGCCATTATACAACCAACGATGCGCCCCGCTCAATCGGCCCGCGCTTCGACCCGCCGCGCCGGGCAGGGCCGGCTGGCCCTGCTGCTGCTGGCGTTGGCCGTCCTGAACGCCTGCGCCACGGCCACGCCCATCCCGCCGCCCACCCCCACCCCGGCCGGCCCGCTCACCATCACGGTCATCGCCGACGGCCAAACCCGCCGCTACGCCCTGCCCCAGCCGCTGACGGTGCGTGAGGCCCTGGACCAGGCCGGCCTGAGTGTCGGCGAGCTGGACCGGCTGACGCCCGCGCCCTTCACCCGGCTGACCGACGGCGCCGTTATTACCCTGGTGCGCGTCAGCCAGACCTTCGAAGTAGAGCAGGCCGTGCTGCCGTTCGAGGCCCAGATCCTCAAGAACGAGAACCTGCCCGCCGACAGCGAGCCCCTGATCCTGCAGCCCGGCCGCAACGGGCTGGAGGAGCTCACCTATCGGACGGTCTTTGAAGACGGCGCCCAGGTGAGCCGCAGCGTGATCAAGCGGGTCGTGCTGGAGGCGCCGACCCCCGAAATCCGCATGGTGGGCATCCAGAAGCCCTTCACGGCCGCGCCCATCACGGGCACCCTGACCTATCTGAGCGGCGGCAACGCCTGGCTGATGCGCGGCAGCTCCACCCAGCGCATCCCGCTGACCACCAGCGGCGACCTGGACGGCCGGGTCTTTGACCTGAGCCCCGACGGCCGGCAGCTGTTGTTCTCGCGCGGCCTCACGGCCACCGACGCGCTGCGCTTCAACACGCTCTGGGCGCTGACCGTGGTCACGGCCACCACCGGGCCGGCGGCCGTGGCCCTGCCCGTCACCAACACCCTCTACGCGGAATGGTCGCCCACCCAGGCCACCACCCTGACCATCGCTTTCTCCACCGGCGAGAAGACCACGGGCCCGCTGGGCTGGCAGGCCAACAACGACCTGTGGCTGCTGAGTTGGGCCGAGCCGGCGCGCGGCCGGCGCGCCGAATACGCGCGCGACCTGATCCTGGACGCCTCCTTCGCGGGCGTGTATGGGTGGTGGGGCACCGGCTTCGCCTTCGCGCCCGATGGCCGGCGCCTGGCCTATGCGCAGACGGACGCGGTGGGCGTGGTGGACCTGGCCACCCGCGAGAAGCAGCCTCTGGCCCCCTTCCCGGCCTACAATCTGCAAAGCGACACGCGCGCCTGGTACCCGACCGTGCGCTGGGGCGACCCGGAGTGGATCTACACCGTCCTGCACGGCGAGCCGCTGGATCAGTTCGAGCTGCCCGAGTTTGCCACGGTATTTGACCTGACCGCGGTCTCGGCCGACAGCCGCCGGGCGATCAACCTCGTGCCGCGCGCCGGCCTGTTCGCCAACCCGGTGCCGGCCCCGGCCCAGCCCGGCGACGCGGCCCGGCGTCAGCCCGCGGCGATCGCCTTCCTGATCGCGGCCGATCCCAAGAACCCCTTGCTCTCACCGTATCGTCTGGCCGTCATGGACCGTGATGGCAGCAACCTGCGCGTGGTCTTCCCGGCGGAGGGCCAGCCCGGCCTTGAGCCCGGCAGCCTCCCGGCCTGGTCGCCCGATGGCCGGCTGATCGCCCTCCTCTATCAGGGCAACCTGTGGCTGGTGGACCCAATCCGCGGCGACTCGCAGCAGCTGACCGGCGACGGGCTGACCACCCAGGTGGAATGGGGCCCCTGATCGGCGGCCCCGCCGGCCCATGCGCCGCCTCTTCCTCGCCAGCCTGATCCTGCTCGCGGCCGTGCTCTCCGGCCTGGCCGCTGTGGCCCACCAGCAAGCCACGCGCACCTTCGGCGTCGTGGACGGCCTGCCGCCGGCCGATCTCGACGCCCGGCCCGCCAACTTGCGGGCCATTAACGTGGCCCTGGAGGCCTACGCGCCCGCCGACCTGGAACGCGCGCTGGCGCCGCTGACCGGCTTTGGCTGGCTGCGCCAGACCTTTCGCTGGCCGGCCGGCCAGACGCCGGATTGGCCGGCCTGGGACCGCTTGATATCGGCCGCCGCCAGCCGGGGCTTCCGGCTGATCGCGGTCCTGGCCGAGCCGCAGCCGGCCGCCCCCCCGGCGCCGGAGGCCTTTGCCGAGTTCGCCGGCGCCTTTGCCGCGCGCTACGCCGGCCAGATCCACGCCTACCAGGTCTGGGACGAGCCCAACCTCGGCGCGGCGTGGGGCGGGTCGCCCTCCGCCGCCCAGTATCTGGCCGTGCTCCAGGCCGCCTACGGCGCCCTGCATGCGGCCGATCCGCAAGCCTGGGTCCTGGCCGCCGGCCTGGCGCCCACGGTCGAGGCCGGCCCCGATAACATCAGCGACCTGCTCTACCTCCAACAGCTTTACGACCTGGGCGCCGCGCCCTATTTCGACGCCGCGGCCGGCAAGCCCTACGGCTTCACCACCGGCCCGGACGACCGCCAAGCCGGCGCGGACTTGCTCAACTTCTCCCGCTTCGGCCTGCTGCGGCAGGTGATGGAGCGCAACGGCGACGGCCACAAGCTGCTGTGGGGCAGCAACTTCGGCTGGAACGCACGCGCCTCGCCCTGGGGCCAGGTCACGCCCGAACAGCAGGCGGCCTATACCCAGCGGGCCTACCAGCGCGCGGAGCAGGAATGGCCCTGGGCCGGCCCCCTGTCGCTGGAGACCGGCCGGCCGGACCTGCCGGAGGCCGACCCGCGCTGGGGTTTTGCCTTGTTCGATCCAGCCGGCGCCCCCACCGCCCTCGGCCGCGCCATCGCCGCGGCACCCGCGCCGGCCGCCGCCCAGCCCGGCAACGCCGGCGTCGACCATCCGGCCGCCGTGTTCACGGGCGCCTGGCAATTCTCGGACCTCGGCGCCGACATCCCGGAGGCCTACGCCGGCGCGCGGCTGGTGATCACGTTCCAGGGCAGCGACCTGGCCCTGCGCGTCCGGCGCGGCGACTATCGCGCCTACCTGTACGTGACCGTGGACGGCCGGCCCGCCAACCGCCTGCCGCAGGACGCGCGCGGCGCCTACCTGGTGCTGACCGCGCCCGACCTCAAGCCGAGGGTGGACGTGGTCTCAGTTGCGGCCGGCCTGGACCCGGACGCCATTCACACCGCGGTCATCGAACCGGAGCGCGGCTGGGGCCAGTGGGCGCTGGCCGGTTTCACGGTGGGCCGGCGGATACCGGCGGGCGATTACGGCTGGGCGGCCGCCCTGCTGGGCGTGGCCGGCGGCCTGGCGCTGGCTGGCCTGGTCTATGCGGGCCGCCGGCTCGCCTTGGGCCTCATCGGCGCGGCGGTTTCCGCCGCCTGGCGGCGTCTGGGCGAGCTCGGCCAGCTGGCGGTCACCGCGGCGGCCGGCCTGCTGCTGTTCGTCTCCGCCTGGTGGACGTTTGAGGGCGAGGCAGCCGGCCTGACGCGCCGGCTGGGGGATACCGCGCCGGTCCTGCTGACCGCGCTCTCGGCCGGCCTGTTCTATTTCTCGCCGTCCGCCATCGTGGCTCTGCTGGCCCTGGCCGCGCTCTTCGTCCTGTTCTGCCTGCGGCTTGATCTGGCCCTGGCCTTCATCGCCGCCTTCATCCCGTTCTTCCTGTTCCCGCGCCTGCTTTGGGAGCGCGGCGCCTCGGTGCTGGAGTTCTGCGTTTGGCTGGCGCTGGGCGCCTGGCTGGTGCGCGGCCTCCGGCCGGCCCTGCGCCACCTGCGCGCGCACGGGCTGCGGGCCGGCGCGCTGGTGCGCGGCTGGTCGGGCCTGGATTGGGGCGTGCTGGCGCTGGTCACAGTTGCCGGGCTGAGCACGCTGGCGGCCGCCCGCCGCGACGTGGCGTTCTACGAGTTCCGCACCGTTATCGTCCTGCCGGCGCTCTACTACCTGCTGGTGCGCGTCACGCCGCTGGACCAGCGCGGGCTGTGGCGGATCGTGGACTTCTTCCTGGCCGGCGCGGTGGCCGTGGCCGGGATCGGCCTGTATCAAGCCGTCAGCGGCGTCGGCCTGATCCTGACTGAAGAAGGTGTGGCCCGCATCCGCAGTGTCTACGGCTCGCCCAACAACCTGGCCCTGTACCTGGGGCGCGCCCTGCCCGTGGCCCTGGCCGTCGCCCTGGCCGGCTGGCCCATGCGGCAATGGCCGGCCCGCCGGGCCCTGTATGCCCTGGCGAGCCTGGTGATGGGCGCGGCGCTGCTGCTCACCTTCTCGCGCGGGGCGCTGGTGCTGGGGTTGCCCGCGGCGGCGGCCGTGCTGCTGATCGGCTGGCAGGGCCGGCGCGGGGCCGTGATCGTGGGCGCGGCCGGCCTCCTGGCTTTGGCGGCGGTGCCGGTCCTGGCCCAACTGCCGCGCTTCGCGGGCCTGTTCAACACCCAGTCCGGCACCGGCTTCTTTCGGATCAACCTGTGGGTCTCAGCCTGGCGCATGTTCGTGGATCACCCCTGGCTGGGCGTGGGGCCGGACAACTTCCTGTACGCCTATCGCGGCTTCTACATCCTGCCCCAGGCCTGGCAGGAGCCTAACCTCTCGCACCCGCACAACGTGCTCATGGATTTTCTGAGCCGGCTGGGGCTGCTCGGGCTGGGGGCCGGCCTGTGGTTGATCACGGGCCTGGCGCGGCAGCTCTGGCCGTTGGCGAACCCGGCGGCCCCGGCGCCGCTGCGCGCCTTGCGGCTGGGCCTGCTGGCCCTGCTGGCCGACATGCTAGCCCACGGCCTGGTGGACCACAGCTTCTTCCTGGTGGATTTGGCGTGCGCCTTCATGCTGGCGCTGGCGCTGGCCCAGCGCAGCCGCGCTGAGGCCGTGTGATAGAATCGCGCCGCTTCACCACCTGGCGGCGTAACCGGTGAGCGGGCCGCGGCCCCTCCTTTCCGACGAGGTCTTTCATGCGCATTCTGATAACGGGCGGGGCCGGCTTCATCGGCTCGCATCTGTGCGACCGGCTGCTGGGGGCTGGGCATTCCGTGATCGCCATGGACAACCTGATCACGGGGCACATCCGCAATATCCAGCACCTGGCCGGCCGGGACGATTTCCGCTTCGTCAAGCACAACGTCTCCGAGGACATTTTCGTAGATGGGCCGCTGGACGCCGTGATGCACTTCGCCTCGCCGGCTAGCCCGTCCAAGACCGCGCCCACTGGCTACCTGCAGCTCCCCATCCAGACCCTCAAGGTCGGAGCCCTCGGCACCCTGCACGCCCTGGGCGTGGCCAAGGCCAAGAGCGCGCGCTTCATCCTGGCCTCCACCTCCGAGGTCTACGGCGACCCACTCGAGCATCCCCAGAAGGAGACCTACTGGGGCCACGTGGACCCGGTCGGCCCGCGTTCCGTCTACGACGAAGCCAAGCGCTTCGCCGAGGCGCTGACCATGGCCTACCACCGCACGCACGGCGTGGACACCCGCATCGTGCGCATCTTCAACACCTACGGGCCGCGCATGCGGCTTCGCGACGGTCGCGCCTTGCCGGCCTTCATGGGGCAGGCGCTGCGCGGCGAGGACGTCACCGTCTTCGGCGACGGCTCGCAGACCCGTTCCTTTTGCTACGTCTCCGACCTGGTCGAGGGCATCTATCGCCTGCTCATGAGCGATACCGCCGATCCCGTCAACATCGGCAACCCGCACGAGATCACCATCCGCGAGTTCGCCGAGGCCGTCAACCGCGTCACCGCCAACCCGGCCGGCCTGCGGTTGGTGCCGGACGGGCGCACCCAGGGCGATCCCCAGCAGCGCCGGCCGGACATCACCCGCGCCCGCACGCTCCTGAACTGGGAGCCGGCCGTCCCGCTGGAGACCGGCCTGCAGCGCACGGTCGAATACTTCCGCAACCTGGTCGCCTGACCACCCGGCGATGGCCGCCGTCCGGCTGCGCTTCCCGGCTTTGCCCGCGCTGGCCCTGGCCGCCGCGGCGCTGGCGGCCGGCGGCCTGATCGCGGCCTGGCCGCTCACCTGGAGCGCCGCCCTCCTGGGCGGCGCGCTGGTGCTGGGGCTGGCGCTGTGGGAGCCGGCGCTGGGGGTGGGCGCCGCCCTGCTCCTCGGCCCCAGCCGCGCCTATCTGGCCGCCGCCGGCTTTGCCGGCCTGCAATACGACCTCGGACAAATCTTCTTCGGCCTGGCCCTGGCCGGCTGGCTGGCGCGCGGCGCGCTGCGGCGCGAGCTGAGCGTGCCGCGCCTGGGCCTGTATCTGCCGCTGGGCGCCTGGATTGCGGTAGGGCTGCTCTCTCTGTTTGGGGCCGCCGAATGGCGGGACGGCCTGAACGAGGCCGTCAAATGGATCGAGGTGGCCGCCCTGATCGCGGTCGTCCGCGACGTAGCCGGGCGCGGGAGCGGCCGCCGGCTCACCTGGATTCTGGCCGCCGTGCTGCTCGCCGGCCTGGCCCAGGCCGCGCTCGGGATCTGGCAATACGGGCTGCGCGGGGCCGGCCCAGAGAGTTTCCGTCTGCCGGACGGCCATTACCGCGCCTACGGCACCTTTGAGCAGCCCAATCCGTTCGGGGGCTACCTGGGGCTGATCTGGCCGGTGGCGGCCGGCCTG
>JAEURL010000069.1 GCA_016789165.1 Anaerolineales bacterium
GGAACGCGGCGCCCGCCCCGACCGGGGAAGCCTGCCCGCAGTGCGGGAAGCCCCTGGTGCAACGGTCCGGCAAGTTCGGGCCGTTTGTGGGGTGCAGCGGCTACCCGGCTTGCCGCTACATCGCCGGCAAAGGCCGGGACAACGCCCCTCAACACAGCGAGAGCAAGCCCTAGCTGGATGAGTCCGACCTTGGGCGGATTTCGGCCCATTTCGATTGACAAACTAATATTATTAGTTTATAAACTACTCACATTACTTTCCCGGCCAGCCGGCCGGCTCTGAAGACGGAGAGCGACCATGATGACCCGGTATCTGACTGTGAGTGGTGGGACCCTGGCTTACGACGAGGCTGGCGCTGGCCCGCTGGTGATCGGTGTGCCCGGCCTGGGCGACCTGCGTGCCGAGTACCGCTTTCTGACGCCGCAGCTGACGGCGGCCGGCTTCCGCGTGGTGACGCTGGACCTGCGCGGGCACGGCGAGAGCGGCGCGCGCTGGGCGGAGTATTCGATGGCGGCCGTCGGCGCGGACGTGCTGGCCCTGATGCGCCACCTGAAGGCCGGCCCCGCCATCCTGGTGGGCACGTCCTTCGGCGCCGGCGCGGCCGTCTATGCGGCGGCCGAGGCCCCGGAGCTGACGGCCGGCCTGGTCCTGCTGGGGCCGGCCGTGCGCGACGGCGGGCCAAAATGGCTGGAGCGGATCCTGTACACGGCCATGTTCGCGGACCCGTGGGGCGTGGCGATGTGGGCCTGGTATTTCCCCAAGCTGTTCCCCACCCGCCGGCCGGCTGATTTCGAGCCGTATCTGGCCGCCCTGCGCGCGAACCTGAGCGAGCCCGGCCGGCTGGCCGCCCTGCGCGGGCTGATCAACGCCTCCAAGCTGGCCTCCGCCGAGCGGCTGGGCCGGGTGAAAGCGCCGGCCCTGGTGGTCATGGGCGACCGCGATCCGGACTTCAAGGACCCGGCGGCCGAGGCGCGCCGGGTGGCGGAACCGCTCGGCGCGGAGGTGGCGATGGTGCCGGGGGCCGGCCATTACCCGCACGTCGAGATGCCCGAGATCACGGGGCCGCGGGTGCTGGCCTTCCTGCGGGCGCAGGCGGTGCGGGCGTGACCCGCCGCGCCGGCCTGGACAAGGCCGGGGTAATCCGGGCGGCCGCCGAGCTGGCCGATGCCGAGGGCCTGGAGGCCCTGACCATTGCCAGCCTGGCCGCTCGTCTGGGGGTCCGGCCGCCCTCGCTCTACAACCATACCGGCGGCCTGGACGATCTGCGCCGCTCGCTGACTCTGCTGGGCCTGCGCGAACTGCTGGCGGCCCTGCAGGCGGCGGCGGCCGGCCGGGCGGGGGAGGCGGCGGTGGCCGCCCTCGCCGAGGCCCAGCGTGCTTACGCTCACGCTCATCCGGCGCGCTATGCGCTGACGGTGCGGGCGCCGGCCCCGGACGATCAGGAGTACACGGCCGCCGCCGAGGCCATCCTGGGCCTCCTGCTGCAAGTGCTGGAGCCCTTTAGCCTGAGCCGCACCGACACCTTGCACGCGATCCGGGGTCTGCGGGCGCTGGTGCATGGCTTCGTCCTGCTGGAGGCCGCCGGCGGCTTCGGGATGCCCCTGGACCGGGACGAGAGCTTCCGGCGTCTGCTGGAGGCGTTCCTGCGCGGCCTGCGGCCGCAATCTCCGCCTAAAGTCGCTTGACCGCGCCCAGCGGGCGTGCTAAACTCGCTCCACTCTGTCCGGAAAGGAGGCGCACTCAATGGTATCCAGCTTTCACATCGGCCTGGCCCGTAACCGGGCTCTCCTTCGTCTGAGTGCGCCTGCCGTGTAAGCGTTCGCGTCTGACCTTTGTCATCCGCGGCCACAGGTGCACCGGTGCCTGTGGCCGTTTTGTTTGCGGCGGCGTGCAGGCTACCGACCTGTGGCCGCCTTTTTGTCCCTTTACCGCCCATGACCGTCTCTGAATTCGACTTCAAACACGCTTTGTCGTCCAACCGTTTGCTGGGCCTATGGCGGATGATGGCCGGCCTGCGCCGGCGCTACCTGGGCGCCGTGCTCAGCCTGGGCGTGGCCACCAGCGCCAAGACCGGGGCCTTTTACCTGATCGGGTATCTGGTGGATCAGGTGCTGGGGGCCGGCCGCTTCCATTTGCTGCCCTGGGTGGCGCTCGGTTTTCTGGGCCTGGCCTTGGTGGAGGGCGGCGGCACCTTCCTGAGCGGCCGGCTGGCGGCCGGCACCGCCGAGAATGTGGCCCGTCGGCTGCGCAACTACCTGTTCGACCACATCCAGCGCCTGACCTTCGCCTACCATGATCGGATGCCCACCGGCGAACTGATCCAGCGCGCCACGTCCGACGTGGACGCGGTCCGGCGCTTCTTCGCCGACCAGGCGATCGGCCTGGGGCGCATCCTGCTGCTGTTCCTGGTCAACTTCGTCGCCCTCCTGTACCTGCACCAACCGCTGGCCTGGCCGTCGGTGGCGGTGGTGCCCGTGATCGTGGCCGTGTCGATCTTTTTCTTCCGGCGCGTCTCCAAGATCTACGAGCACTACCAGGACCAGGACGCCGTGCTCTCCACGACGCTGCAGGAAAACCTGACCGGTGTGCGGGTGGTGAAGGCCTTTGCCCGCCAGGCCTACGAGATGGACAAGTTTGAGCGCGACAACGTCGAGAAGTATCGGCGCGGCCGGCGCCTGCTGATTATGCACTCGCTCTTCTGGCCGATCACGGACGCGCTGTGCAGCGCCCAGACCCTGGCCGGCTTCTTCCTGGGCGCCACCATGGTCATGCAGGGCAGCCTCTCGCTGGGCGCCTACCTGGCCTACATGGGCCTGGTGGTGCAGCTGATCTGGCCCATGCGCGAGCTGGGCCGCATCATCGTGCAGGCCTCCACCGGCCTGGTCTCCTACAGCCGGCTGACCGAGATCATCCGCGAGGAGCGTGAGCCGGTGGCCGACGGCGTCCATCAGCCGGCGGCCGGCTCGCGCCTGCGCGGGGCGGTGGAGTTCGAGCACGTGGACTTCGAATACAAGGGCGAGACGCGCGTGCTCAAGGACATCACCTTCCGGGCCGAACCCGGTCAGGTGGTGGCCCTGCTCGGGCCGACCGGCTCCGGCAAGACCTCGCTGGTCAATCTTCTGCCGCGCTTCTACCCGTACTCGGCCGGCCACATCCGCCTGGACGGCGTGGAGCTGAAGGACTACCCGCGCCAGTACCTGCGCCGGCAGATCGGCCTGGTGGAACAGCAGGCCTTCCTGTTCTCGCGCACGATCCGGGAGAACATCACCTATGGCCTGGACCGCGCCGTCTCGGACGAGGCCGTGGTGGCGGCGGCCCAGGCGGCGGCCATCCATGACACCATCCTGAGCTTCCCCAAGGGCTATGACACCCTGGTGGGGGAGAAGGGCATCACGCTCTCCGGCGGCCAGAAGCAGCGCGTGGCCGTCGCCCGGACCCTGCTGAAGGACCCGCGCCTGCTGATTTTGGATGACTCGACCTCGGCCGTGGACACCGAAACCGAGGCCGAGATCCGCGGCGCGCTGGAGCGGCTGATGGAAGGCCGGACGACCTTCATCATCGCCCACCGCATCCAGAGCGTCATGAACGCCGACCTGATCCTGGTGTTGGAGCACGGGCGCATCACCCAGCGCGGCACGCACACC
>JAEURL010000079.1 GCA_016789165.1 Anaerolineales bacterium
TCGTAGGCGCCGGTGGCGGCGATGACGGTCTGCAGGCGCTTGAACTCCTCTTCCACGGCCTGCGCCTCGCCATCCAGCTCGACGATGAGCAGGGCCGCGGCGCCGGCCGGGTAATTGGCGTGCACGGCCGCCTCGGCCGCCTGGATAGCGAGCCGGTCCATGATCTCCATGGCCCCCGGCAGCAGGCCGGAGGCCACCACGCGGGCCACGGCGTTGCCGGCCGCCTCCATGGAGTGATAGGCCGCCAGCACGGTGCGGTAAAGCTCAGGCTTCGGAAGAAGCCTGAGCACGATCTCCAGCGCCACCCCGAACAGGCCCTCCGAGCCCACGAACAGCCCGTGCCAATCCGGGCCGACGCTCTCCAGGCTCTCGCCGCCCAGTTCGGCCACCGTGCCGTCCGGCAGGACAACCTTGAGCCCCAGGACGTGGTTGCTGGTCATGCCGTACTTCAGGCAGTGCGCGCCGCCCGAGTTGAAGGCCACATTGCCGCCCAGGGTGCAGATCGGCTGGCTGGACGGATCGGGCGCGTAGTACAGGCCGTGCGGGGCCGCGGCCTTGGTGACGTTCAGGTTGATCACGCCCGGCTCCACCACGGCCAGGCGCTGCTGGGGATCCAGGCGCAGGATGCGGTTGAGGCGGTTGAGGCCGATCACCAGGCCGTCCTTCACGGGCAGCGAGCCGCCCGAGAGGCTGGTGCCGCTGCCGCGCGCCACGAACGGGACCTGGTGCTGGTGGCAGAGCCGCACGGCCGCGATGACTTCGGCCTGGGCCTCCGGCAGGACCACGGCCCGCGGCCGGCTCTGGTAGGCGGTCAGGGCGTCGGATTCGTACGGGGCGACCTGGGCGGGGGCGGTCAGCAGGCGGTCCGGAGGGAAGACGCGGGCCAGGTCCGCGAGGAAAGGATGCGTGCTCATGGGCCTCCGGTCAGGGCGCGCCGCCCCGGCGGGCGGCCGGCCCTACTCGTCGTCGTCGTCTTCGCCGCCCAGGATGCGGGCGGCGCGTTCGCCAATCGGGTCGTCGTCCTTGGAGATGAAGACTTCGCGCGTCTTGCCGCCCTGCTGCTCGCGGCCGATGATGCCCATCTGCTTGAGCTCGTCCATCAGCCGGGCGGCGCGCGGGTAACCGATGCGCATCTTGCGCTGCAGCAGCGAGGCGCTGGCCGTGCCGTATTTCTTGACGATCTCGATGGCCTGCTCGATCTGCTGGTCCTTGTCCTCGACGGCCTGCTCGCGGGCCAGCATCTCGTCCCAGGGGGCGGCCGCCGCTCCGCCGCCGGCGGAGCTGACGGGCGCAGCCGCTGACACCGCTTCGCCGCGGTCAGAGGCCGCTTCGCCGCCGGCGCCGGGCTTGACGGGCTCAAATTCAGGCTGGGCCTCGTCCTCGTAGGCCTCGGCCTGCTCCTTCCACCAGCCCACCACCCGGTCGATCTCTTTGTCGCCCACGAAACAGCCCTGCAGGCGCTGGGGGGCCGGCGTGTCCGAGGATTGGAAGAGCATGTCGCCCTTGCCCAGCAGGCTTTCGGCGCCGACCGTGTCCAGGATGACGCGCGAGTCGATGCCGGAGACCACGGCAAAGGCGATGCGGGCCGGGAAGTTGGCCTTGATCAGGCCGGTGACCACGTCGGTGCTCGGGCGCTGGGTGGCCACCACCAGGTGGATGCCGGTGGCGCGCGCCATCTGCGCCAGGCGCACCACCATGCGCTCGGTCTCGTCCGGGGCCTGCATCATCAGGTCGGCCAGCTCGTCGATGAAGACCACGATGCGCGGCAGGCGCTCGCCGTCCTTGGCCTTGCCGATCTTGGCGTGATAGGTGTCCAGGTTGCGGGCGCCGTAGGCCTCGAAGAGCTTGTAGCGCCGGTCCATCTCGCGCACCGTCCAGCGCAGCACGCCCAGGATGCGCGTCAGCTCGGTCTCCACCTTGCCCAGCAGGTGGGGCAGGCCGTTGAAGCGCACCAGTTCCACCATCTTCGGATCGATCATCACCAGCCGCAGATCGTCCGGGGTATTGTTCATCACCAGGCAGGTGACCAGCGAGACGATGCACACGCTCTTGCCGGAGCCGGTGGTGCCGGCGATGAGCAGGTGCGGCATGCTGCCCAGGTCCGAGGCCACGGCCCCGCCCGAGACGTCGCGGCCCAGCGCCACGGCCAGCGGCTTGTTGAGCTTCTGGAAGGCCTCGGCCTCCATCACCGGCCGCACGCCGACGATGGAGGTGCGCCGGTGCGGCACCTCGATGCCCACGTAGCTCTGGCCGGGCACCGGCGCCTCGATGCGCAGGGTGTTGGCCGAGAGCGCCAGGGCCAGGTCGTCTTTGAGCGTGGCGATCTGGGCCACGCGCACCTTCCACTGCTGTTTCTTGCCCAGCCAGGTCTGCACCAGGCGGGCGTCGGCCTCGGAGGCCTCGGCCAGGCTCACCTGGGCCAGCGGCTCGGGGGCCATGCGTTTGCCGTCGAAACGGCAGATCCACAGCTCGTGCCCGTTGCAGACCGCGCCCACCTCGGGCAGCGGGTCCTCGTCCCACTGCCGGCCGCTGACCTCCAGGGCCTTGCCGGGCCGGCGGAACTCCATGATCACGAGCGTGCGGCCCTTGGCGTTGCGCAGGAAGACGGCGTTGCGGCTCTGCTCCACGTACTCTTCCGACTCGGTCTCGTAGCCTAAGGCCGAGAAGAGGTGGACGGCGTGCAGGGCCTGCTCCATCAGCTCGCGCTCGGCCGGCGGCTCGTCTTCGGCCGCGAACTGGCCCAGGGAGTGCAGGGCCTCCAGCAGCTTGCCGGCGCTGCCGGTGGCCGGGCCGGCCTTCTCCACAAAGCCCGGCTCCACCTGATACTGGGTGACGCTCGGCCCGACGCGCGCGCCCAAGACATGCACGGGCACGCCGAACTCCTTGAGCGTCTTGACGATCCGCCCGGCCGTCTCGTTGATCTCTTTCTCAGCCGGCTTGCGCAGGTCGGTCTCGTCCAGCAGGTCGTAGCCGGGCAGGCGCTTATCGCGTTTCTTGGGTTTGCCCTTGACCTCGTCCGAGACGGTCTCCACCGGGATGCGCAGGCGCTCGCCGCGCGCCAGCTTGGGCTTGTCCGGGCGGGGGCCGGTTACCGGCAGGGGCCGGCGCGCGGCCGGCGCGGCGGCCGGAGTTTTGTTGTCCAGGGGCAGGGGCAGCTGCCGGCCGGCGGGGTCGTTCTCGAAGCCTTGGGCGCGCAGCCATTCCAGCAGCCGGTTGAAGCGGTCGGCGGTGATATCCAGGGCCAGCAGGAGCCCGATCAGGAAGCCGGCCCCCAACGCGAAGGCGTCGGCCGGCGAGGGCAGCGCCAGGGCAAACAGGCTGCGGACGCCCCAGCCGATGACGCCCCCGCCCTGCCCGTCCACGGCCTGGCTGACGCG
>JAEURL010000117.1 GCA_016789165.1 Anaerolineales bacterium
ACCTGGGCTACATGGCCACCCGCGCCTTCGCGGCGCTGGGCTTCCCCATCGACTACGCCTTCCCGGCCCAGGCCCTGGTGGTCGCGGTGGCGGTGGGGCTGCTGTTCGGGGCGCTGGCCGCCATCATCCCAGCCCGCCAGGCGGCGCGGCTGGAGATCGTCCGGGCCCTGCGCTACGAGTAGGAGCGGCGCCGGCGAGCAAAAAGAAACGGCGCGGGTGATTGGCCCGCGCCGTTTTTTTATTTGGTCAGCGTGACCTTGCGGATATGGCGCGGGGCCTCGGTATCGAGCCCCTTGGCGCGCGCCAGGTGGTAGCAGAACAACTGGGCGGGGATGATGCTCACCAGCGGCGTCAGCCACTCCGGCAGGCCGGCCGGCAGGCGCAGGGCGCCGCCGTTGCCCAGGGCCAGCGCCGCGTCGGCGTCGGAGAACACCAGCAGCTCGGCGGCATACTCCTGGGTCAGCCGGCGCATGAGCCCGAGCAGATCCGGCAGAGCGGCGCCGCCCGGCGCCAGCACCAGCACCGGGAAGCCCGGGTCCACGATCGCGATCGGGCCGTGCTGGAAATCGGCCGCCGAGTACGGATCGGCCAGGACGTAGGTGAGCTCCTTGAGCTTGAGCGCCCACTCGTGGGCGTTGGCGTAGTTGAAGCCGCGCCCCAGCACCACGGCCTGGCTCATCGCGCTCAGCCGGGCCGCCAGGCGCTCCACCTCCGGCTCCAGCGCCAGCGCCTGGCGCACGGCCTCCGGCACCTGCTCCAGCGCGCGCAGTTCGTCGCCGTCGCCGCGCAGAGCGGCCGAGAGCGCGGCCAGGCTGAACAGCTCGGCCGTGTACGTCTTGGTGGCTGCCACGGCCCGCTCCGCGCCGGCGTGAATGTCCAGCACGAACTCGGCGGTCGTGGCCAGCGGCGAGGCCGGGTCGTTGGTGACCGCCAGGGTGAGCGCGCCCTGCCGGCGGCCCTCGGCGATCACGCTCACCACGTCCGGCGACTGGCCGGACTGCGAGATACCCACCACCAACGCGTCCGCCAGGCGCGGCGCCGACCCATAGATCGAAAACAACGAGGGCGCGGCCAGCGCCACCGGCAGGCCGTTGCGGGCCCCCCACACATATTGGGCATAGACGCCGGCATGGTCCGAGGTGCCGCGCGCGGCCAGCAGCACGAAGCGGATATCACGGGCGCGGATGGCGTCCGCGGCGCGCCGGACCACCTCGCGCTGGCTCGTCAACACCCCGCGCAAAACGTCCGGCTGTTCCCAGATCTCGTCCCGCAATCCCATCACCATCACTCCTTCCAGCCGGGCAAGGCCGCATACGCCACGCTCCCGGCGGTGAGCGTGGCCAGCACAGTCAGGTCCGGCGCCAGCAAGGTCAGGTCCGCCACGTAACCGGGCGCGATCTGGCCGCGCTCGCCCGCCAGGCCCAGCAGGCGCGCCGGCGTGGTCGTCACCGTGGCGACAGCGTCGGCCAGCGCGCAGCCGGTGAAAGCCATCAGGTTGCGCACGGCGGCGTCCAGGCGCAGCAGGCTGCCGGCCAGCCGGCCATCTTCCAGCCGCGCGGTCTGCCCGTCCACGATCACGTCATAGCCGGCCAGCGGGTAGCGGCCGGGCGGCATGCCCAGCGCGCCCATCGCGTCGGTGACCAGGTTGAGGCCGTGCGGGCCGCGGGCGCGCCAGGCCAGGTCCACCAGCGCCGGGTGAACGTGGTGGCCGTCCGGGATCAGGCCGACCACAATCTCCGGCTGGGTGAGCAGCAGGCCGATCAGGCCGGGCTCGCGGTGATCGAGCGGGCGCATGGCGTTGAACAGGTGGGTGGCGTAGCGGACGCCGGCCGCCAGCGCGGCCTGGGCCTCGGCGTAGGTGGCCAGGGTGTGGCCCAGGCTCACGCACACCCCCCGCCCCGCCAGCGCCCGCGCCAGTTCCAGACCGCCGGGCAGCTCCGCCGCCAGGGTCACCAGGCGCACGCCGGCCTCCGGCGCCCAATCCGCCGCGGCCGCCAGGTCCGGCAGGCGCAGATGCGCCGGGTTGTGCGCGCCGCGCTTGCCGGGGTTGAGGAAGGGGCCTTCGATGTGCAGGCCCAGTGGCGCGGCGCCCACAAAGCCGGCCGGCGGGCCGGCGCGCAGCACGGCCCGCGCCGCGGCGCTGACGTTGAGCGGCGCGGTGACGATGGTGGGCAGGAAGGCGGTGACGCCGTGCTCGGGCAGGCGCGCGGCCACCGGCCAGATGGTCTCCGGCGCCGAGGTAAAGTCGTGGCCGAAGCCGCCGTTGAACTGCAGGTCGATGAAGCCCGGCGTCAGCCAAGCGCCGCCGGCCTCCAGCCGGCGCGCCGCGGCCGGGGCGGGCAGGCCGGCGGCCGGGCCGGCGGCCAGGATGCGGCCGCCGTCGATGAGCACAGCGCCGTCCGGGATTTCGCGCGCCGGCGTCAGCAGGCGGGCGTGCGCGATATAAAGCATGGCTGCTCAGTCCGCGTACTCGGCCAGCAGCTTGGCCAGCCGGCCGGCGCTGTCCGCCAGACCGCCCGGCCGGCAGCGGGCCAGCCACAGCGACCGGTAGTCCTCGAGCGCACCGCGCAGGTCGCGGCCCAACTCGGCCCGCGCCGGGCCGCCGGCCTCAAAGGCCAGCCGCAGGCGGCCCACGGCGTGGCGCAGCAGGCGGGCGGCCAGCTCAAACTCACCGCGCACCAGGCCGGCATCCGGCCGGCGGCTGCGCTCGGCCGCCAGCAGCGCCCCCGCCGCGTCCAAGGCGTGCACGGTATTGGTCAGCGCCTCGGGCGCGATCCGGTCGCGGTAGGCGGGCAGCTGCTCCAGCGGCAGCTGCAGGGCCCAAAAGAGCGCGGACGAGTTGTGGGGCACGAAGCCCGCCAGCTGGTAGACGGTGCCCAGGTCGTAGGCCGCCTGGCCCAGGTTGCCGGTCGGGTCATCGAAGGCGTGGAGGCTGAGGGCGCGGGCCACGTCCAGAGCACGGTTGGCCTCCCAGGCCCAGCAGTAGGCGGCGCCGGCCGCGAAGCCCAGGTCGCTCACCGGCCGCGACTGCCAGTGGCCGTTGTCGCCCCAATCCGTGATCAGATAGCCGCGGGCGCCGTGCTTCAGGCCATTCTCAACGGCGTTGCGCAGGTTGCCCAGGGTGTTGGCCGTGCGCCCGGCGATGGAGTTCCAGGAGGCGGTGCCGGGGCAGACGTAGAACGGCAGGCCGGCCGCCCGGAACTGCGCGCCGTGCGCGTCGAAGGGGTGATCGGCCTCGTAGCCCCATTCCAGGGCGATGGCGTCACGCGGCAGCTCCGGGATCAGGTCCGGGTGACCGATGATGATGTCGCCCCAGAACTGCATCACGCGCCCGCGGGCCGTCACGTCGGCGTACACCTGCTGGAGATAATCCAGATAGACGCGTCCGGCGCCGCGGGCCGCCACGGCCTCTTGGCTGCGGCCCTGGCCCAGGTCCACGGCCTCGTCCAGGCCGACGTTGACCTGCCGGCTGGTGAAGTGCGGCAGCAGCTCGTCGTACAGGCCGCGGACCAGGGCCAGGCTGCCGGGGTCCACGGGGCACAGGCCGAACGGCCCCTGCATCTTGATGCCCCACGGCGTGTCGAACTCGGCCAGGGTCTCGGCCAGCGGCCGATAGCGCGGGTGTTTCAGCCAGCGGTGCATGTGGCCGAGGGAGTTCTGATTGGGCACCAGCTCGATGTGACGGTCCCGGCAGAAGGCATCCAGGGCCAAAATCTCCTCGCCCGTGAAAGGCGAGGCCGCCTCCCAGACCTCCGGGTGGGCCCGATAGGCGAAGGTGTGTTCCATGTAGAGCTGGAACTGGTTGATCTTCCAGCCGGCCAACTGGTCCACCAGGGCCAGGACCGTCTCCAGGGTGGGCACCCGGTCACGGCTGATATCCAGCATCACGCCGCGCACGGCGAAATCCGGCCAGTCTTCGATGTGCAGGCACGGCCAATCCGCGCCGGACTGCGCCCCGATCTGGAGCAGTGTGCTGACGCCGTGGAAGAGGCCGGCCGGGTCGACGGCCTCCACGCTCAGGCCGCCAGCCGTGATGGCCAGCCGGTAGCCTTCGGCCGGCAGGCCGAGGTCCGGGCGCAGGCGCAGGGCCAGGCCAATCTGCCCAGGCGGGGCGGCCGGGCTGGCCGTCAACTCCCAATGGCGCTGGTGCTGGGCCTGCATGGCCTTCTGAAAGCGCAAGCCCGTGAAGCGCACGGCCTGCGGATCTGGGGCGGCGAGCAGGATCAGGGCGTGG
>JAEURL010000145.1 GCA_016789165.1 Anaerolineales bacterium
GGTGCGCTGGTCCACCTTGTCGCCCTGGGCCTGCTCCGGGCTCATATAGGCCGGGGTGCCCATCATGGCCCCGGTGCTGGTGAAGTTCGCCCCGCCCTCCAGCAGCTTGGCGATGCCGAAATCGGTCAGGTACAGGTTGCCGGCCGCGTCGACCATGACGTTGGAGGGCTTCAGGTCGCGGTGGACGACGCCCTGGCGGTGGGCGTAATCCAGCGCCTCGGCCAACTGGGTGAACAGCCGATCCACCTCCGGCAGCGGCAGCAGGCCGGCCTGCATGCGGTCCTTCAATGTGCCGGCGTCCAGATAGCGCATCACCAGATAGGCCTGGCCGGCGCTCTCGCCGTAATCATAGACCGGCAGGATGCGGGCGTGCTCCAGCCGGGCGATGGTGCGCGCCTCCTGCTGGAAACGTCCGGAAAACTCCGGGCTCTCCGCCAGCTGGCGGGGCAGCACCTTCACGGCCACGTCGCGGTCCATGGCGGCGTGATAGGCGCGGTAGACCGTGGCCATCCCGCCTTGGCCGATCTGGCCGATCAGACGGTACGGGCCGAGTTCCTGGCCGGGCTGGAGTTGATCCATGCTCGCCTTCCTTGGCTAACCGGGGAAACGCCGGAATGGGAATAACAGGGACGCGGCGTGCCGCGTCCCTGCCTACAACCGTCGATGCCGGGCGGAGGGGTAAGTTAGGCCGGCTTCTGCTCGCCGGCCCGCTCAGCGCGGTGCATGGCCGTGACCGCCAATTGGGCCACCACCAGCATCAGGTCCAAATCGTCCTGGGTGAATTCGCGGTCCGACACCTTGTTGAGGACCTGGATCACGCCCAGCACCCGGCCATTATCCAACACCAGGGGCACGCACACCATCGAGCGGGTGCGCATGCCCGTGGTCTCGTCCACCAGGGCGTAGAAGCGCGGATCGCGCCGGACGTCCATGACGATCTCGGGCTGGCGGGTGGCGGCCACTGAGCCGGCGATGCCCTGGCCGGCCGGCAGGCGGTAGCCGTTCAGGGATTCGGCGGCGGTGCCGCGCACCACAGCGAAGACCAGTTCGTTGGTCTGATCGTCGGTCAGCATCAGCGAGCCATCCGAGGCCTTGAGCACGGCCATGGCCGCGTCCAGAATGTCGCTCAGCAGCTTGAAGACGTCGGTGTCGGCGGTGATGTTCTGGGAGAGGTAATAGAGGGCGGAGAGGGCATGGACGGACTCGCGCAGGGCGCGCAGCTCGTTGCGCAGATCCCGATTCTCATCGGTCAGGCGCCGGGCCTCTTCCTTCAGGAAGCGGATCGTTTCGTCCGACATGGCCACCTCACTTTGCAGGGCATCATAGCACGGTCGCAGGGCCGGGGCAATTGACCCTTTCCGGAGGGCGTTTCCGGCCGGGCGCGGGCGCGGAGGCGCCGCCGGCCCCGGGCGGGCGAGGCCGGCGGCGGCGAGGGCGGGGGTGTCAGTCCTGGCTGAGGCGGTTCAAGCGTTCCACCGTGGCCGGCTCGTAGCAATCGCCGAACTTGGTCTTGGGCAGGCCGGCTTTCTTGGCCATCAAGGCCTCGTACTCGGCGTCGTCCACGAAGGCCACGCAGCGCCCGATGCTGGCCTCGCCGTCCACAAAACGCCAGGGGAAGAAGCCGAGGCTGACGCGCCGGTTGAGCAGCAGGTCAATGTCGCCGCCCACGCACTCGGCGTGGATGATGCCGTGCGGGAACATCTCGATGTGCATCAGCTGGTACTTGCCGTCGTCAAAGCGCTCGGCCAGCGGCTGGCCGTATTTCTTCTGGAAGTGCCGGTCCGCCTGGCGCGCCTGGCGCGGATGCCAGTCACGGATGATGGTGTTCATCGGATGGTCGGCGCTGCCGCAGTCCACGGCCAGCCAGCGCAGCCGCTTGGCCTTGCACCACTCGGCGAACTCGCGATCCGGGCCGGGATGCTTGACCATGTAGCGGATCTCGTCGGCGGTGGGCTGGTCCCAGCCGAAGTGGTGGTAGCCGGTGTGGATGATGAGGATGTCGCCGTCCTTGACCTCGACCCGCTCCTCGATCATCTGGCTGGTGTAGATATCGTAGTCGCCGCAGACGTCACTCAGGTCCACGATCACGCCGTCATGCACCAGGAAATCCAGCGCCAACGAGGCGATGTCCTTGCCGGGCGTATAGAAATGGATCTCGCCGTCCAGGTGGGTGCCCAGGTGGTTGGAGTGGGTCATAACCTGGCCGTTGGCGCCGTTGGGGGTCAGGCGCTTGAAGTACTTCACCTGCAGCGGCTCATACGTGGGCCAGGCCGGCGTGCCGATACCAAGCGGGATGGTCAGGTCGATCGTTTTCATGGGCTCCTCGCAGTGAGTGGGATGACGAGTCAGGCCGGCCAGTCGCCGGTGCGGGCCACGGCCTCCAGCGGCGCGCGGTCCAGCAGCCGGCCGCCGCTGATGACAAAGCGGGGCGCGGCGTGCGCGCGCAGCGCCTCCAGCACATCCGGGGCCTCCAGCACCACCAGGTTGGCCGGCGCGCCCACGGCCAGGCGGTGGTCCGGCACGTGCATGGCCTCGGCCGCCCGGCCCGTGATCATGTCGTAGAGGGTTTCCAACTCCGGGTTGGTGGTCATCCACAACAGGTGGGCGGCCAGGAAGGCCACCTCCAGCAGGTTGTTGCGGCCGAACGGATAGTAGCCGTCGGAGATGTCGTCCTGGCCGAGGGCCACGGTCACCCCGGCGGCCAGCAAGTCCTTCACCCGGGCGTGCAGCGGCCCGGTGTGCGGGTCGGTGATCACGGCCAGCCGCGCCTGGCGCAGCAGGGCGGCCACCTTCTGGAAATACGGCTCCGGGTAGAGCGCCATGGCGCGGGCATGGTGGGCCAGCACGCGCCCCTGCCAGCCGCGCCGGATCGCCTCCACGGCCACGGTCTCCAGCGAACGCAGGCCGGGATCGCCGGCGTCGTCCACCAGCATGGAGACGTCCGTGCCGTGCTGCTGGGCCAGGTCGAAGATCGCGCGCACATGGGCCTGCAGGTCGGCGTCCGTGTACTCGATCCAGGGGATGCCGGCGGCCACGTCGGCGCCGAGCGCCATGGCCTGGCGCATCAACTCGGCGGCGCCCGGCGCGCGCGCCAGCCCGTCCTGGGCGAAGGCGGCCACCTGCACCGTCACCAGGCCGCGAAACTCCTCGCGCGCCCGCAGCAGGGCCCGCAGGCCCTCCAGGCGCGCCAGCGGGTCCACGTCCGCCAGCGCCCGGATGTGCAGGTTGCCGTGCAGGGCCGCCTGCGCCACGGCCCGGCGCACGTTTTTGATCAGCCAGGCCTCGGCGTACTGTTCCTTCACCCGCGCGGCGGCTTCGATGGTGGTCATGGCCCCGCCCATGCCCTCGGCGTGATAGCCGCGCAAGGTCGCCTCATCCAGCAGCGGCCGGGTGTAGACCTTGCACAGGTGCAGGTGCGGGTTGACGAAGGACTCGGTGACCAGGCCGCCGGCCGCGTCCAGCTCCAGGCCGGCCGCGTCCGTCACCCGCTCGGCGATGGCCACGATGCGGCCCTGGTCCACGGCGAGGTCCCACAGCCCGGCCGGCTGGCGGCGCAGGCGCGCCTGACGAATCACCAGGTCATACGGCATTGAGCCTCCTCCAGGCCGCATTCCTTTGGTCGCGGATTGCACGGAGGAACAGGCCTCATCCGTGATCATCCATGGCGAACGCCTCTGCTTCCGGTCACAACGCCCCGCTCAGCAGGGCCAGCACCACGCCGCCGGCCACCACGCTGGCCAGCTGGCCGGAGGCGTTGGCGCCCATGGCGTGCATGAGCAGGAAGTTCTCAAAATCCACCTCCTGCCCCAGGCGCTGGACGATGCGCGCCGACATCGGGAAGGCGCTGATGCCGGCCGCGCCGATGAGCGGGTTGAACTTCTTGCCCGACAGCACGTACATCAGTTTGCCAAACAGCACCCCGCCGGCGGTGTCCAGCACAAAGGCCAGCAGGCCCATGCCCAGGATTAGGAGGGTGTTGAGCTGCAGGAAGCTCTCGCCCGTCATCGTCCCGCCGATCACCAGCCCCAGGAACATGGTGGTGACGTTGGCCAGTTCGTTCTGGGCCGATTTGGCCAGGCGCTCCACGGCGCCGGACTCGCGCAGCAAGTTGCCAAACATCAGGGCCGCAATCAGGGGCGAGGCGGCCGGCGCAATCAGCGAGATCAAAATGGTGACGACGACCGGGAACAGGATGCGCACGGCGCGCGGCACTTCCCGCTGGGTGTAGGGCATGCGCACCCGGCGCTCGGCGTCGGTGGTGAGCAGGCGCATCACCGGCGGCTGGATGATGGGCACCAGCGACATATAGCTGTAGGCGGCCACCGCGATCGGGCCAAGCAGATGCGGGGCCAGCCGGCTGGAGACGTAGATGGCGGTCGGCCCGTCGATGGCGCCGATGATGCCGATCGAGGCGGCTTCGTTCAGGTTGAAGCCGAAGCTGAGCGCCAGCATCAGCGTGCCGAAAATGCCGAGCTGGCCGGCCGCGCCCAGCAGGGCCATGCGCGGGTTCTCCAGCAGCGGCCCGAAGTCGGTCATGGCCCCCACGCCGATGAAGATCAGCAGCGGGAAGAGCTCGGTGGCGATGCCGGCCTTGTAAAGTACGCCCAGGAAGCCGTCCGGGCCGGTGATGCCGGTCAGCGGCAGGTTGGCCAGGATGGCCCCGAAGCCGATCGGCAGGAGCAGCATCGGCTCGTAATCGCGCGCGATAGCCAGGTAGATAAGCACGCCGCCGGCCGCCATCATCACGGCCATCTGCCAGGTGAGCTGGAGCGGCGCCTGCAACAGGCCAAGCAATTGGCTGAGGTCCATCGCCTTACCCCGCCTCGAACGTAAAGAGCACGGCCCCGTACGGCACGCTCTGGCCGGCCGTCACCGCCACGCTGGCGATGACGCCGTCGCGCGGCGAGCGGATGGCGCTCTTCATTTTCATGGCCTCCAGCGCGCACAGTGTCTGCCCGAAGCTGACCGTGTCGCCGGCCTGAACGGCGACATCGCCGATGGTGCCGGGCATGGGCGCGCGCACGTCCTTCACCGTGGGACCGGCCGGGCCGGGCGGCACCGGCACCTTGGGCGGCGCCGAGGTCGGGCGGGCCATCGTCTCCAGGGCCTGGCTGGGGGCCGGCTCGGCGGCCAGGGTTTCGACATTGACCACGTAGGGCTGGCCGTTGACGGTCACCACCAGCGGCACGGCGTTCAGATCGCCGACCTCCACGGTGTAGGCGCGCCCGTTGACGGTGACGCGGACGCGGCGCTTGGGATTGGCGCTCATGCGGACCTCCTCAGGCTGGCGGCTGGGGCGTCGGCGGCCGGCTGCCACCAGGGGCCGCGGCCGTCCGTCAGCGCGTCGCCCAGGCCGCTCTCACAGATCTCCAGCGCGCGCAGGTGGCTGAGAGCGATGCAGATGGCGGCCGCGATCTCCTCCGCCTCGCTGTCGCGGGCCGAGGTGTTGAGCGGGGCCGGGGCGGGCGCGGGCACCGAGCCCACCGCAAAAGCGCGCTGCAAACCGATGATCAGCAGGATTAACATACCCAGCGCCGCGAAGGTCAGGCCCAGGCCCTGGACGCTGAG
>JAEURL010000158.1 GCA_016789165.1 Anaerolineales bacterium
GACCTGCCCGTCCACCTGTACGACGTCAGCACCTGGGCCACCGCGCAGTTCGCCGGCGCGCTGGCTGAGGCCAGCCTGGTCCTGCGGCCATGGGAGCCGGAGTTCGCGCTGCAGCTCCAGCAGGCCGCCGCGGCCGCCTGGCGTTGGCTGGCCGCCCACCCGGAGCGCTATCCGGCCGGCGGCTTCCGCAACCCGGACGCCTCCGGCGGCCCGTATTGCCTGCCCGACCGGGATGAGGCCGAATACCGGCTGTGGGCGGCGGCCAGCCTGTTCCACGCCACCGGCGAGGCCGGCTACCAGCAGGCCTTTCACGCGCTCTGGCGCCGGCCGGCGGCCCGGCCCGTGGACGGCCTGTACTGGTGGGGCGGCCGCCTCTTCGCCATGCAGGCCTACCTGGACAGCGCCGGCGCCGAGCCCGGTCGGCTGGCCGAGATCCGCGACGTCATGCGGGCGCAGGCCCAGGTTATCCTGGGTGTGACTGAGGCCACCGGCTACCGCGTGGCCCTCACGGGGGCGGCGGACGAATTCGGCTACGACTGGGGCTCCAACACCATCGCGCTGGGGTATGCCATCTACCTGCTGTTGGTGAACGCCTTCGCGCCGGACCCGCGCCTTACGGCCGGCGCGGCCGCCCAGCTCGATTACGTGCTCGGCGTCAACCCGCTGGGCAAGTGCTACGTCAGCGGCCTGGGCGCCGACCCGGTCCGCCGGCCGCATCACCGGCCCAGCGCCGCCCTCGGCCAGGCCCTGCCCGGCCTGGTCACCGAGGGCGCCAATGCCATGAACGTCGGCGGCGACCCGGTGCTGCAGGCCCTGTTTGAGGCCGGCCTGCCGGGCGGCCAGCGCTACGCCGACGAGGCCGGCTCCTGGGCCACCAACGAAGCCACCATCTACGCCAACGCCGCCTTCACGGCCGTGGCGGCCTGGTTCACGCGCTGACTCCCACCGGGCGCAAGTCCGGTACAATCCCAGACAAGGAGATCCCGTTCATGCCACGCACCTTTCCGCCGGGGTTCCTGTGGGGCACCGCCACCGCCGCCTACCAGATCGAGGGCGCCTGGGCCGAGGCCGGCAAGGGCGAATCCATCTGGGATCGCTTCGCCCACACGCCCAGCAAGATCGAAGACGCCTCGCACGGCGACACCGCCTGCGACCACTATCACCGCTGGCGCGAGGACGTCGCCCTGATGAAGGCGCTCGGGCATCAGGCCTACCGCTTCTCCATCGCCTGGCCGCGGGTGCGGCCGCAGGGGCGCGGCCCCGTCAACGAGGCCGGCCTGGATTTCTACAGCCAGCTGGTGGACGACCTGTTGGCGGCCGGCCTGACGCCCGTCGCCACCCTGTACCACTGGGACCTGCCGCAGGCCCAGTTCGAGGCCGGCGGCTGGCCGGCCCGCGCCACGGCCGAGGCCTTCGTCGAGTACGCGGACCTGGTCACGCGCGCGCTGGGCGACCGCGTCAAGCACTGGATCACCCACAACGAGCCGTGGTGTATCGCCTTCCTGGGCTACCAGATCGGCGAACACGCGCCCGGATACAAAGATGAGTGGGGCAACGCCCTCGCCGCCAGCCACCACCTGCTGCTCTCGCACGGCTGGGCCGTGCCCGTCATCCGCCGCAACAGCCCCGGCGCCGAAGTTGGCATTACGCTCAACCTGGTGCCCGTCTCCCACGCCTCGCCCAGCGCCGCGGATTACCACGCCGGCCGGCGCTTCGACGGCTACTTCAACCGGTGGTTCCTGGACCCGCTCTTCGGGCGCGGCTACCCGGCCGACAAGGTGGCCGAGTATACGGCCCTCGGCCACTGGGACCCGGCCCTGGTGCGGCCCGGCGACCTGGAGGCCGTCGCCGCGGACACGGACTTCCTGGGCGTGAACTATTACAACCGCCACCTGGCCCGCGACGAGCAGGCGCCCGACAACGCGCCGCCCGTGGAATTCCTGGCGCCGCGCTCGGAATGGACCGACATGGGCTGGGAGATCTACCCGGACGGCCTGTACCAACTGCTGTGCCGCCTGCACTTCGAGTACCAGCCGCGCAAGATCTACGTCACCGAGAACGGCGTCAGCTACGGCGACGGCCCGGACGCCCAGGGGCGCATCGCGGACACGCGCCGCATCCGCTATCTGGGCGATCACTTCGCGGCCGCCCACCGCGCGCTTCAGGCCGGCGTGCCCCTGGCCGGCTACTTCGTCTGGTCCTTGCTGGACAATTTTGAGTGGGCGCGCGGCTACACCCAGCGCTTTGGCCTGATCTACGTGGATTACGCCACCCAGCGCCGGCTGCCCAAGGACAGCGCCTATTGGTATCGGGACGTCATTCGGGCCAACGCCCTGCCGGACGAGGGCTGATGGCTGATTTTCCCGGCGCCCTGCGCGCCCAGTTGGCCGGCCGCGTGCCGATCACCCGCGCGGAATGGGAAGCCCGGCCGGCGGCGGTGCTGGTGCCGCTCTACCGCGCTAATGGGGAATGGCACCTGCTGTTGACCCAGCGCACGCACACCGTGGAGACCCACAAAGGCCAGGTGGCCTTCCCCGGCGGCCGCGCCGAGGCGGAGGATGAGTCGCCGGAGGTCACAGCGCTGCGCGAGACCGAGGAAGAAATCGGCCTGCCGCGCGACCAGGTGGCCGTTATCGGCCGGCTGGACGAGCTGCTGACGGTCACGCAGTACCGCGTCACGCCCGTCGTCGGCCTCATCCCCTGGCCGTGGGACTTTACGCTCTCGACGGCTGAACTCTCCGCCGTTTTCGGGGTGCCGCTGCGCTGGCTGGCCGACCCGGCCAACCTGGAGATCCAGCACCGCCAGCCGCTGGTGCCGGGGCCGGCCGTGCCCGTCTACTACCACTACTTCGGCGAGTACACGATCTGGGGCGCCACGGCCCGCATCATCCGCAACTTCCTGGAAGTGGCCGGCCCGCTGCTGGGCATCTAATACGCCGGGCCGCTCCGCCAATAAAAAACCGCGCCGGGGTCGCCGGCGCGGTTTCGATTCTGACTGACCTCAGGCGGGCGGCTACTTCTTGGCCGCGGGCGCCTTGGCCGCCGGTGCCTTGGCCGCGGGCGCCTTGGCGGCGGGCTTGGCCTCGCCCTCCTCGCCTTCCTCTTCCTTCTTGCCCTTCTCCACCACTTCCACTTCGGCGGAGGTCAGGCTCGGCGCGGCGGTCAGGTCCTCTTCCTTGGCCTGGTACGTCACGCGCGCCACCATCTCGTCGCCGTCGCTCAGCACCTTGACCGTGGCCGGCACCTGGATATCGCGCACGTGGATGGCCTGGCCGATCTCCTGGATCGGGCTGATATCCACGCTGATCGACGGGATCAGGTCGCCGGGCAGACACTCGATCACCAGGTCGGTCAGGCCGCG
>JAEURL010000172.1 GCA_016789165.1 Anaerolineales bacterium
GATCGGCGTGGCTGCCTCCCCGCTGCACGGCGCCACGGCCGCCACCCTGCTGCGCGGGGCGGACACCGCCCTGTACGCGGCCAAGCGCGCCGGCCGCGACCAGGTGATGGTGGCCGCGTCGTCGTCCGAATCGGCCTGAGGGCCGGCCTCAGCGCGGCTGGTTCGGGAAAGCGCCCTGAAAGCGCCGGCCCACTTCCTGCTCCAGCCCATCCGCAAAAGCGTGGAAGTCGGCGATGGCCTGGCGGCCGGCCTCGGTCAGCTGCGCGCCGCCGCCATGCGTCCCGCCGATGGCGGTGTCCAGCACCTTGTAGCCCAACCCCTGCTCGATCTCGTGGACCTTCTCCCAGGCCCGCCGGTAGGGCACGCCCAGTTTGTCAGCCGCCGCGCTGATCGAGCCGGTCTCGCCAATCGTCTCCAACAGCCGCACCCGCCACGGGCTGAGGACCACCTGACCGTTCTGCTCAAGCCAGACGTTGAACTTGGGGAATAAAACGGATTTCATCCGGACACCTCGCAGGAGCCGCTCCTCTGCGCCGTGAGTGACGGGCCTCCCCCAACTATCGGCCGGCCCGCGTCAATCGCTATTCGGCCGGGCTTCGGCCTCCATTTTATCCGTATCGGTGGCCGGCGCCACACGACGCAGGCTCAATCTCACCACCCGGCGGGTCTGCTCGGTCACCTTGCAGCGCTCGTCCAGCCGCAGGCCGGCCACCCACACGATCTGGCCGCCGGCGGCCGCCAGCGGCCAGCGGTCGCGCAGCCCGGCCTCAATCCGATTGTTGATCAGAAAGTCCGCCAGCTTGGTGGAGTGGCCGCCCAGGCCCAGCGGCTGAAAACGGTCGCCGGGCCGGCGCCCGCGCAGCTCCAGGGGCTCGGCCGGCAGCCGCTCCGCGTCCACATAGGCGCACCAGGGGTCCGGGTTGCCGGCCACCTGCGCCGGGGACCACGCGCCGGCCGCCAGGGGCTCGGCCGCAAAGCGCCACGGCGGCGGCAGCCGGCCGGCCTCCAGCAGCGGCAGCTCCGGGTGGGCCGGCCGCTCGTCCCACGGCCCCACCACGATCGCGTCCGCCGTGACCTTGAGCCGCAAGCCGCGCAGCAGATCACAGCTGCGGCCGGGCACCGCCCGCCGGCTGAAGCGGGCCGCCTGATCAATCGGCGCAAAGTCCACATCCCGCTCATCCGGCAGCAGGCGCTGGGCGGCCTGGCGCAGCAGGGCGCGCTGTTCAGCCAGGCTGAGCGCCAGCCAGTGGTCGCGGTGGAACTCCACGCGCGGCCCCTCCGTTCGGACGACGCCCTTCCATAACGCCGCGACCACGGCCTGCAATAACTCGTGCTCGCCGGCCAGGACCGCGGCCGAGCGGGCCAGGCCGGCCCGGATGTTGGGGTTGTAGGCCTCCAGCGCGGGCAGCAGCTCATGGCGCAGGCGGTTGCGGAAGAAGGCGGTATCGCGGTTGCTGGCGTCCTCGCGGGGGTGCAGGCCGCGCTCACCGCAATAGGCCTCCACCGCCGGGCGCGTTGTCCCGAGCAGCGGGCGCACCAGCCAGCGCGGTTCCCGCGCCTGGGGATCGGTCGGGTTCGGGAGCAGCGCCTTGGCCGGCATCCCCCGCAGCCCGGCCAGCCCGCTCCCGCGCAGAAAGTGCATGAGCACGGTCTCGGCCTGGTCGTCGGCGGTGTGCCCCACGGCGATGAACGGGGCGCCGGCCTCCCCGGCAGCCCGCGCCAGGAAGGCGTAACGCAGTTCGCGGGCCGCCTCTTCCACCGATTGGCGCCGGCCGGCCGCCCAGGCGCGTGTGTCCACGGCCTCTGTGAAAAAGGGCCAGCCGCGCGCCTCCGCCGCCTGGCGGACGAAGGCCGCCTCCCCGGCCGCCTCCGGCCGCAGGCCATGATCCAGGCAGGCCACGCTCAGGCTCAGCCCCCAGTCGCCGGCCAGCCTGGTCAGCACGTCCAGCAGGCATAGGCTGTCCGGGCCGCCGGACACCCCAAGCAGCAGGCGGGCCTTGGGCGGGAACAAGGCCTGGTCGATGACGAAGGCGCGCACGCGGTCTGCCAGGTCCATGCCGGCATTATACGCGGCCATCCGCCGGCCCAATCCGGTCAAACAATTGACATAGTGTTGAGTTGTCCGCAGTTTTGCGGATGGTATAATTTTGCTCCGCACGCAGGAGGCGACCTTGCAGCAATTTGGTGACGTACTGATGCGGCCCCTCAAGTGGCTGTTGGGGCTGTTTTCACTTGACATTGGCATCGACCTCGGCACCGCCAACACCCTGGTGAACGTGCGCGGCAAGGGCATTGTCATTAACGAGCCGTCCTGGGTGGCGATTGACAAAAAGACCAAGGAGCCGAAGGCCATCGGCCTGGAGGCCAAGGAGATCGCCGGCCGCACGCCGGCCAACATCGTGGCCATCCGGCCGCTGCGCGACGGCGTGATTTCCGAGTTCGAGATTACCGAGGCCATGCTGGAATACTTCATCGGCAAGGCCCACGAGCAGAGCCTGGTGCCCATCCCCAGCCCGCGCGTGGTGGTGGGCATCCCCTCGGGCGTCACCGAGGTCGAAAAGCGGGCCGTGTACGATGCGACCATCGCGGCTGGCGCGCGCGAGGCCTTCTTGATCGAGGAGCCGATGGCGGCCGCGCTGGGGGCCGGCCTGCCGGTGGCCGAGCCGCGCGGCTCGATGGTGGTGGACATCGGCGGCGGCACCACCGAAGTGGCCGTCTTCTCCATGGGCGGCATCGTCCTCTCACGCTCGCTGCGCGTGGCCGGCGACGAGATGGACCAGGACATCATCCAGTACGTGCGCAACAAGTACAACCTGCTGATCGGCGAGCGCATGGCCGAGAAGGCCAAGATCGCCATCGGCTCGGCTTACCCGCTGTGGGAGGAGAAGACCTTCCCGCTGCGCGGCCGCAACCTGGTCACCGGCCTGCCGGAGTCGGTGGAGGTCTCGTCGATCGAGCTGCGCGAGGCGCTCTCCAATTCGGTGAACACCATCGTGGCCGCCATCAAGGACGCCATCGACGAGACCCCGCCCGAGATCATCGCCGACCTGATGGAGATCGGCGTCTGCATGGCCGGCGGCGGCTCGCAATTGCACGGCTTTACCGAGCGCCTGACCGAGGAACTGCGCATCCGCTGCTGGCTGGCGGACGACCCGATGACGTGCGTGGCGCGCGGCGCCGGCCGCGTGCTGGAAGACTACGACAACCTCAAGCGCCTGCTGGTCGGCCTGGAACGCGGGAGCACCTCGCGGTGATCGCTCAAGGGTGAAGGCTCACGGCTGAAGCGGCCAGCCTCCTGCGCCTGGGCCCGGAACCCTTGATCCTTGACCCTGACACATGAAGCGCCTGCAACCCCGCACCCTGCTGGTGATCGTGCTGGTGGGGGCCAGCCTGGGCCTGCTGGTTTTCGGCGGCGCGGCCTGGGTGGCGCCCATGCGCGAGGCGCTGCAGACGCCCCTGGCGATCCTGCAGCGCGCCGTAGCCGGCGCTTGGGACCGGATCGCCGGCAACCTCCAGCCGGACCCGACCCTGGAGGCCCTGCAGCAGCAGGTCAGCCAGCTGGAAGCCGAGAATACGCGCCTGCTGGCCGAGAACGTCCAGCTGCGCGAGAGTGAGAGCCAGCTGCGCATCCTCAGCGGCCTGGTGGAATACGCGCGCTCCCAGCCCGACGCCAAATACCTCACCGCCAACCTGATCGGCCGCGACACCTCGCCGCTGCTGACCACCCTGATCTTCGACCGCGGCTCGGACGATGGCGTGATCCGCGGCATGCCGGTGGTCACCGGGGCCGGCCTGGTGGGCCGCGTGGTGGAGGTCAGCCCGCAGGCCTGCAAGGTCCAGCCGCTGACCGACCCCGCCTCGGCCATCGCCGCCCGGCTGCAGGCCTCGCGCGAGACCGGCGTGGTGGTGGGCCAGCTGGGCGGCGGGCTGGAGATGCAGTTCATCACCCAGCAGACGCGGGTCTCGCCCGGCGAGCTGGTGTTGACCTCCGGCCTGGGCGGCGAGTACCCGGCCGGCATCGTGCTCGGCACGGTCAGCGCCGTGCAGCAGCTGGATTACGAGGTGCTGCAGAAGGCGGAGGTGACGCCGGCCGTCGACGTCAACCGGCTGGAGATCGTGCTGATCATCACCAATTTCACGCCCGTGGACCTGAGCCCGTTCTTCCGCACCACCCCCACGCCGGCGCCGGTGCCGGCCCCGTGAGGTCGCTGCTGCTCGGCGTGCCGCTGTTGGCGGCCGCCGCCGTCCTGCAGAGCGCGCTCCTGCCGCACTTTCGGGTGCTGGCCGGCGGCGGGCTGGACCTGACCCTGGTGCTGGCCCTGGCCTGGACCCTGGCCGGCGACTGGCAGGGCGGCGCGGTGTGGGGCTTCCTGGGCGGCCTGTTCCTGGACCTGCTCTCCAGCGGGCCACTGGGCCTGAACACCC
>JAEURL010000192.1 GCA_016789165.1 Anaerolineales bacterium
GGGCTTCCTGGGCGGGCTGTTCCTGGACCTGCTCTCCAGCGGGCCGCTGGGCCTGAACACCCTGGCCCTGGTGCTGATGACGTATCTGGCCAGCCTGACCGAGGGCCAGTTCTGGCGCTCGCACGTGCTATTGCCGCTGGCGGCGGCCCTGCTGGGCGGGCTGGGCTTCCACGCCCTGACGCTGGCCGGGCTGGCCGCGGCCGGCCACGCCGTCAATTGGGGCCAGGCGCTGGTGGGCGTCACGCTGCCCTCGGTCCTGTTGGACATGCTGGCGATCGTGCCGGTCTACCAGGTCTTGCGCGGCCTGCAGACCGTGGTGTTCCCGGCCCCGGTGAAACGGTAACCGCCGCGGGCGCGGGGTGGTGAAGCGACAAGGCAGGTACCCATGGCGACAAGGCGGCGGCGGTTCAAGCTCCAGGTGCCCCGGTCAGTGGTCTTCTACGGCCTGTTGGTCGGCCTGATCGCCCTGATCATCTGGAAGCTGTTCGACCTGCAGGTGCAGCAATACGCCACCTACGTGGACGCCGCCATCGAAAACCGCATCTCGCGCGTCAACGACCCGGCCCCGCGCGGCGTGATCTACGACCGGCGCGGCGTCCTGCTGGCCCGCAACCTGCCGTCCTTCGTCATCACGATCACGCCGGCCTTTCTGCCCGATAACGAGGCCCAGACGCAGGCCATCGTCCGCCGGCTGGCCGAACTGCTGGACATGCCCCTGACCGTGCCGGGCTCCACCCCCAAACAGCCGTGCGTCACCGGGCCCGGCCTGCGCGGCGTCCAGGATCTGGTGGACGAGGGCGCCGGCTTCCAGCCCTTCACCCCGGTCAAAATCAAGTGCGACGTGGACCAGACCACGGCCTTCGAGGTCCGCCAGGAGATCGCGTCGCTGCCCATGCCGGGCGTGGAGGTCGTGGTCGAGCCGGTGCGCGATTATCCGACCGGCGCGCTGACCTCGGCCCTGGTGGGCTACATGGCCCCCATCCCCTCCCGTGGGGACGCGCCCCTGACCTTTGACTACTACGTCACCGAGCGCGGCCTGCTCCCCAACCGCGACCGGGTGGGCGTGCAGGGCGTGGAGGCCTCGCTGCAGGACACCCTGGCCGGCCAGAATGGCAGCCGGCTGGTGGAGCGCGACGTGGCCGGCGAGGTGCTGCGCACCACGGCCGTCGAAACCGAGACCGTGCCCGGCTACAACGTCCAGCTCACTATCGACGTGCGCCTGCAGCGCGCCGTGGAAGTGGCCCTGCTCAAACGATTACAGGAGATCCGCGATTACACCGGCGGCAACCAGAACTTCACCAGCGGGGTCGTCATCGTCATGAACCCCAACACAGGTGAGGTGCTGGCCATGGTCTCCTGGCCCACCTACGACAACAACAAATTCGCGCGCAACATCGACCTGGATTATTACTTCAGCCTGGTGGGCGACGAGACGCGCGGCATCCCGCCCAACCCGGACTACCCGATGCTCAACCACGCCGTGCAGATCCTGTATCCGCCCGGCTCGGTGTTCAAGCTGGTCACCGCCACCGGCGCCTTGCAGGAAGGCGTCATCGACCCCAACCGCGAACTGGACGATCCCGGCAAGATCACCATCCGCAACAAATACTTCCCGGCTGACCCCGGCAAGGCCAAGGACTTCGTCTGCTGGATCAACAAGACCGCCCAGCAGAAGCACGGGCCCGTCAACTTCACGCGCGGCATCGCCGAATCCTGCAACGTCTATTTCTACAAGATTGGGGGCGGCTACGAGCCGGACAAACTGGAAGGCCTGGGGGATGTGCGGCTGGCCAAGTGGATGGACATCTTCGGCTTCGGGAAACGCACCGGCATCGATCTGCCGGCCGAGCAGGCCGGCTTCATCCCCACCCGCGACTGGAAGCGGCGCAACCAGGGCGAGAGCTGGACCACCGGCGACACCTACAACGCCGTCATCGGCCAGGGCTTCGTGCAGGTGACGCCGCTGCAGATGCTCAACGCCTACAACGCCGTGATCAACGGCGGCGCCCTGCTGCAGCCCCAGATCGTGGACAAGATCCTGGACGGCGAAGGCAACGTGATTTCGGACACCCAGCCGGTGGTGCTCAACGCCCTGCCGGTCTCCTCCGCGAACCTGGCGCTGGTGCGTCAGGGCTTGCGCCAGACGGTCGAGTCCGGCACGCTCTCGGGCGCGATCCTGTACGGCCGCAGTGATCCGATTGTGGATGTGCCGGGCATCAACGTGGCCGGCAAGACCGGCACGGCCGAGTACTGCGACCGGCTGGCCTGGAGCCGCGACCTGTGCATCCCGGGCAAGTGGCCGGCCCACGCCTGGACGATGATGTTCGCGCCGTACGAGGCGCCGGAGGTCTCGGTGGTGGCCTTCGTCTACAACGGCACGGAGGGCTCGATCGTGGCCGGCCCGGTCGCCAATGCCGCCCTGCGCGCCTACTTCCAGATCGTCAAGGGCGTCGAGTTCGAGGATCTCCCCGCACCGGACGAGACGCCGGTCACCCCGCGCTGAGCGCCTGACAATGACGGCCTCCTCCGGCGCCGCGCACCCCCTCCGGGGCTGGCGGCCGGCCCTGCTCGGCGCCGGCGGCGGCGCCCTGGCCGGCACGGCGGTGGCGCGCCTGCTGTTTGAGACATCCCCGGCCGCGGCCGCAGCCCTGGCCGATTGGCCCGGCGTCCTGGCGCTGGCCGGCCTGGCCGCCCTCCTCGGGGCCGCGGCCGGCTGGCGGCTGGCGGCCCTTCCGCATGGACACGGGGGGCGGTGGCCGGCCCTGCTCCCGCTGCTGCTGGCCGGGCTGGCGGCCGCGGCGCCCGCGACCCTGCCCCTGCGCACGCTGGTCCTGACGACCGGGGCGCTCGCCCTATCCATCGCTCTCGGCCTGAGCCAGACGCCAGCCGACTCCCCGCGCCCCTCTCCCACGGCCCGCCGCGCCTGGGTCTGGCCGCTGGCGCTGGTCGTGCTGCTGCTCGCCCTCTATCTGCGCACGCTGGCCCCGGGCGTGGGCGAGGCCGACGCCTTCGAGTTCCAGGTCAGTGTGGCGCGGCTGGGCATCGCCCACGGCAACGGCTATCCGCTGCTGATCCTGATCGGCAAACTATTTGAGAGCCTGCCGCTCGGCGGCGCGCCGGCCTGGCGCGTCAACGTCTCCGCCGCCGTGGCGGCGGCGCTGGCCGCGCTGGGGGTGTGGGCCGTGGCGCGCCGGCTGGGCGCGGGCCGCGGGCCGGCCTGGCTGGCCGCCTTCGCCTTCGGGGCCGGCCCCAGCCTGTGGGCGCGCGCCACCGAGATCGAGGCCTACGCCCTCAACGCGGCGCTGGTGATGGCGCTGGCGTCCCTCGGGCTGCGGCTGCTGGAGGGGCCGGCCGCCTCCGCGCGTCCGCTCTACCTGCTCGCCCTCACCTTCGGCCTGGCGTTCACCAATCACCTGACCGTGCTCATGCTGGCGCCGGCCCTGGGCCTGGCGGGCCTGGCCTGGCTGATCCGTCGCTGGCGCGCTGGGCACCCACCCTTGGCCGGCCCGCGGCGCTGGGCGGCGGTGCTGCAGCCGATTGGCCTGGCCCTGCTCAGCCTGCTCTTAGGCTTGAGCGTCTACCTGTACCTGCCGCTGCGCTGGCCGGCCGTCGGCGGCGGGGAGCCGTTCACGCTGGCGCGCCTGGTCTATTTCGTGCGCGGCGGCGAGGCCGCGGCCCAGTTTGATCCCTGGCTGCCGCTCAAGGAGCCGCAGCGCTTCGGCTACGTCTGGCGCAAGCTGACCGGCGAGTACACCTGGGCCGGCCTGACCCTGGCGGGCCTGGGCCTGGTGGCCCTCGCGCGGCGCGCCGGCCGCCGGCCCGCCGCCGCTTTCCTGGGCCTGGCCCTGGCCGGCTACCTCTACTTCGTCCTGGCCTATAACCCGCCCGAGCCGGACTTCAGCGATTTCTTTATCGCGCCTTACGCCTTCACGGCCGTGCTCATGGCCCGCGGCCTGCAGGGCGTCATCGACGGCCTCGGCGCCCGCTGGCCTGGGGCGCCGGAGGCGGGCCGGGCGATCCTTCACCACGCCGCCCTGACCGTCTTCGCCCTCATCCCGCTCACGTCCATCTGGACCAACCTGCCGCGCCTGGATCTCTCGGCCGGCGACGAGCGCGAGGCCGTGGGCCGCTATACGCTCAGCCAGCCGCTGGCTGAGGGCGCCACACTCCTGGCCGATCCCAAGCGCTTCGCGGCGCCGTACTATCTGCAGGCGGCGGAGGGTGTGCGGCCGGACCTGGACATCATGGTCCTGCCGGACGAGGCCGCCTACCGCGCCGTTTTAGACGAGCGCCTGGCGGCCGGCCAGGCCGTGTACCTGGCGCGCTACCTGGCTGGCCTGGGCGCCGGCTACTCGCTGCGCTCTGTAGGGCCGCTGGCGGAGGTGGCCGCGCAGCCCTTCCTGGCCCGGCCGGCGGTCCCCCAGCCGGCGGCGGCCACCCTGGCGGGCGCGGTTGAGCTGATCGGCTTCAACGTGGAGGCCGTGGTGCCGGGCGCCCGCTACCTCACCCTCTACTGGCACGCGGCCCAGACGCCGGCGGCCAGCCTGGCGGTCTATCTGCGCCTGGTGAACGCGGCCGGGGAGCCCGTCTGGCAAAGCGCGGGCGCGGTCCCCGTGAACGGGCTCTATCCCACCAATGCCTGGCGGCCGGGGGAATACGTTGCGGATTTCCATGTCCTGCCGCTGCCGGCCACTCTGCCGCCCGGCACTTACAGCGTGCAGGTC
>JAEURL010000229.1 GCA_016789165.1 Anaerolineales bacterium
GGCGTAGGAACGAAACGCCTTTCGGTTGGGGAGTATTTACCTCGTTCTCAAACCATCCACCACGCGACATAAATACTCCCCAACCGAAAGGCGTTTCGTTCCTACGCCTATACAGTCGGGGAGAGGGGGAAAAGGTTATTGACTCGACCTACGACAAAAGTACCGGGGGCCGCTCACTCGGCGCGGTTGACGGTGAAATGGTCGAAATCGCGGGCGACGATGGTGTTGGGGAAGGTGGCCTGGGCCTCGTCGATGACGTCACGCTCGCGGTAGCGCCGCGAGATGTGGGTGAGGTAGAGTTGCCGGACGCCGGCCGCGCGGGCCAGGCGGGCGGCCTGGCCGGCCGTCAGGTGGCCGAACTCGCGGGCCATGTCCGCCTCCACCTCCAGGTAGGTGGCCTCGATCACCAGGGCGTCGGCGTCGCGCGCCACGGCCAGCAGATCGCCGGTTTCGCCGCAGTCGCCGACGTGCACCAAACGCACGCCGGGCATCAGCGGGCCCAGCACCTCGTCCGGCTGGACGACGCGCCCGTCCGGCAGGGTCACGGCCCGGCCGGCCACCAGGTCCCGCCGGATCGGCCCGGCCGGCACGCCCAGCGCGGCGGCCCGCTCGGCCAGGAAGGGCCGGCGCGCTTTTTCCTCGAAGGCGAAGCCGAACGAATCAGCGCCGCGGTGCTGGACCGGGAAGGCCGTCACCGCGAAGTCCGTGTCCTCGAAGATCCGGCCGGGGGTCAGCTCGCGGAACTGCAGCTCAAAGGGCAGGCGCGCGCCCTTGAGCACGATCTCGAACAGCAGGGTGCGGATGCGTTCCAGCGCCCAGCGGCCGGCCCAGATCTCCAGGCGCTCGGCCGTCTCCCAGCGCGTGAAGGTGGAGACCAGGCCGGCCAGCCCCAGGATGTGGTCCAGGTGGCCGTGCGTGATCAGGATGCGCTCCAGGCGCTTGAAACCAATGCCGGACTGGAGGATCTGGCGCTGCGTGCCTTCGCCGCAGTCGATCAGGAAGCGGTGCTCGTTGTGCATCACCACCTGGGCGGCCAGGCCGCGGTGGACCGACGGCGCCGAGGCGGACGTGCCGAGGAAGACGATTTCAAACATGCCGGTGACGATGGGCGGCCGGAACGGCGCGCCGGCGCATTCTACCAGAGCCGGCCTCAGGCGGCCACGAAAGCGCCGTGTTTCAGCGTCAGCTTTTCGATGATGCGCGTGTCGCTGCCCGTATCAGACGGGCGGGTGATGGCCGTGACCGTGATCCACTTGGCCAGCGGGCCGCGCACCACCTTGCGGGCCAGGGTGTCCTCGATCTGGAAGATGCCGGCCGAGTTGTTCATCACCACCGTGATCTCCACCGGGTGGTTCTCGCCGCGGTTGATCCAGACCTCGTCGATGGCCAGCGCCGAAACCGAGTGGATGTCCACCTTGCCCAGGTCGAAGGCTTTGCGGCCGCGCCCCTTGGTCACGTCGGTGCCGTCGGCCACGGCCACCACGCCGGCCTCGAACGTCAGCGGCGGCGGGTCAAAATCGTGGGCGTGGATGGCGTGCAGGATAAAGGCCCGCAGCTGGACGCGCGTGGTCACGTCCGGGTAGACGGCCGGCATCAGCCGGTCCAGGATCGGCTGGGCCAAGGCGATGCCCAGCGCCTCGTGGCCTTTGCGGTTCACCTGGTTGCCGATGTCGTGCAGCAGGGTGGCGGCCGTCACCACCAGACAGGCGTCGTCCAGGTCGCCGGCGCGCGAGGCCACCACGTCCGGCCGCGCCTCAGACTGCCCCAGCAGGTCGAAGATGCGGATGGCGTTGGCGGCGGCCACGATGGCGTGCGTCATGCCGTGGTCGTTGTAGTTGAGCTTGTTGGTCGTCAGGTAATCGGCCATGTCCCAGTTGGCGATGGCCTCGGCGTCCTCGGTGAGCAGGTCCCACAGCCGGCGGGTCTTGGGGTATTTCGGCCAGAGGGGCTCGACGGCGGCCAGGCTCTGGTGCAGCAGGGCCTCGTACGAGGGCGCCAGGGTGATGACGACGCCGCGGTTGCGATAGACGCGCAGAGGATGTTGGGCGATGGGCATGGGCGTGGCGGTGGACGGTGAACGGTGGGCGGTCTGGGCTCCGCAAGCGAAGGCGGGTCGGTTCAGGGCAGGACTTCGAGCGTCCCAATCAGCGCGGCCGGCCCCAGCTGGGCCAGGCGCGGGTCCAGGATCGGCAGGTCCGCCTGGGTGAAGGCATCATACCAGCCCAGCGCCAGTTGCGCCGGGCCGGGCGCGGCCTCGGTTGGAACGGTCAAAACGTACTGGTCGCGCAGGCGCGCGCCGGCCGTCCATTTCAAGGTGGGCAGGCCGCCGCCCACTGGCGTGGTGTCCAGCTGCGTGCGCCAGCCGGGGCCGGTCAGCTCCAGCTTGAGGGTCAGATCATGCGTGATGGAATGGGCGGCCAGGAACTCCAGCTCCACGGTCACGCGGCCGCCCGGCCGCACGGCCGGAGGCGTGACCGTCGCCCGCGTGAGCACCAGATCCTCCCCGAACGGGACGTAGCGGGCCGCGGCCGTTTGCGCGCCGCGCCGGAGGGCCGAGGCCAGCGGCGCCGGCAGCGGGTCACCAGGGGGCAGGTCCAGGGCCGTGGTGGCGTAGCCCAGGCCGGCCGGCACCGCCAGAGGCCAGCCGGCCCATTCGCCGGCCTCGGCGCGCGGGCCCAGCTCCCAGTGCAGGTACAGGCGCTGGGCATCCGCCAGCGAGCGATCGACGTCGAAGCCCACCAGGTCCGCGGCGACGATGGACCACCGGCCGGCGTTGGCCGTGGGCGCCGGCGCGGCGGCCGGCGGCACGGTGAGCGCGGCCAGGGTCGTCTCCGCCACGCGGACGCCGTCCGGCGTGTAGGCGCCGGCCGTCAGCGTATAGGGGCCGGGCGGCGCTTCCGGCAGGATATAGAGCGTGTGGCGGTCGAGCAGGACCTCGCCGGCGGTGTAACGGCCGGCCGGGTAAGACACGTCGGACTGGCCATACAGCCGGCCGTCCGGGCCGAGCAGTTGGACGAAGAAGCTGATGTCGCGCGGGGCGCCGGCC
>JAEURL010000249.1 GCA_016789165.1 Anaerolineales bacterium
ATAGTCGCGCAGCAGCTGGCGCACCGTGGCCTTGTCGTCCACCACCAGGATCGTTTTGGGCGGGGCGCCCGGGTTGTCGTCGGCCGGCATGCCCTTCAAATTAGCCGGGAATTGTTCAGATCCGATTTAGACGGACGTTAACCGGAGATTCAGCCGGCCTACGCCAGTTCTGAACAACTCCTCCCTAGAATGCCGGCTGCTTGAAGAAAGGCAAGCGTTGATTCTCTATGGCAGCCAAACCGGCCCGCTCCCCCAATCCCACCAAGACCAATCTGTGGCTCGACGTCGCGCTCTTCGCGGCCATGCTGCTGGCGCTGGCGCCGGCTTTCACCGGGCTGGCCATCCACGAGTGGCTCAGCCTGGCGCTGGCGGCCACCTGCGTGCTGCACCTGCTGCTGCACTGGGCCTGGATCGTCACGGCCCTCACCCGCTTCTTCGGCCGGCTGGCGGCCCAAAGCCGGATCAACCTGGTCCTGAACCTGGCGCTCTTCATCGACATGACCGTGCTGATGTTCACGGGCGTGATGATCTCGCGCGAGGCCCTGCCGCTGCTGGGGATCACCCTGGCTGGGGACCGGCTGTGGACGGGCCTGCACCGGCTGACCGCTGACTGGGCCGTTTACATCGTGGGCCTGCACGTGGCCGTGCACTGGAAGTGGATCCTGAACGGCTTCAAGCGCTACCTCCTGACTCCGATCCTCAGCCTGGGGCGCCGGCCGGCGCCGGCCGCCGTGGCGCCGGAGGTGGAGGCATGAAGACGCTGCTGCGCATTTTCTTGATCGCGCTGGCGGTAGCGGCCGTGGTGGGCGGGACGATCGCCCTGGCGCGCACCGGCGCGCTCTCGGCTCTGAGTTTCGGCGGACGCGGCGGGGAGTTTGGCGAATTCCGCCAGTTCAATGAAAGCGGCGCGGCGCGGCCGGCCTTCCCGGACTTCCAGCGCGTCGAAGGCCAGCGCGGTCTGGGGGAGGGCGGTTTCCGCGGCGGCCCGCGCGGCGAGCACCTCGACGGCGGGATCTTCGGCCTGGCCGAGGTCGGCAAGAACCTGGTGATCATGGGCGTGATCGTGGCGGCCGTGGTGGCGGGCAGCCTGACACTCAACTGGATCCGCCGGCCGCGGCCGGCGTGAATAGACCAACCGGAAGGGAGGTGAGGCCGGGCGGGCGAAATCGACCATCCTCACCAATGTTGCAGCACTAACCAGCGATAGACGACAGGAGGTACGGTATATGCGGATGATGAAGATCACGATCGGTGTAGCGCTTAGTGCCTTAGCGCTGGCGGCCGTGGCCTGGGCAGCGCTGCCGGCCTTGGCCCAGACGGCCACGCCCACCCCCACCACGCCCTCGACGGCCCCGGTTAAGCCCGAGCGCGGCCTGGGCCGGCACGGCGGCGCGGATTGGGTCGGCGCGGCGGCCAGTGTGACGGGGCTGACCACGGCTGAAGTGAAGACGGCCCTGCAGAGCGGCCAGAGCCTGGCCCAGATCGCGGAGAGCAAGGGCAAGACCGGCGCGGCCGTGATCGCGGCCGCGCGGACGGCGCTGGAGACGGCGTTGAAGTCGGCGGTGACGGCCGGCACGCTCACCCAGGCGCAGGCGGAGGCCAAGCTGGCCGAGTTCGACCAGACGGCCGAGCAGATCGTGGCCACCGCCGGCCTGGGCCGGCCGGGCGGCCACCCGCACGGGCCGCAGACCCCGCAGACCCCGGCGACGCCGGGCGGCGCCTCGGTTCCGCAGCCCCAGTTCCAGCTCAACGCCCCGAGCCTCGACTCGTAGGCTGAGTGCCGGATGACCGAACAGAAGGCCGGACGCACGTTGTCCGGCCTTCTCCATTAATTCCACTGTTGTTCCAAGCTGGAGGAGTTGTTAGTGATGTCCACTTCAAGCCGGTATTCTTTCCGAGCCGCCTTGGCCGGCAGCCTGCTCGCGCTGGCCCTGGCCGCCTGTCAGGCCTCCACGCCGGCGGCCGCTCCCACCGCGGCGTCCCCGGCCGCCACAGCCACCGCCATTCCGGCGGCGGCCACCTTGGCCCCGGCGGCGACCCAAGCCTCGGTTGAGGCGACCCCGGCCCCGGCCGCTGTCAGCGCCGTCGCCGCCAAGCTCAACCTCAACGCCGCCACAGCCGACGATTTTCTGGCCGCCATCCCCGGCTTCAGCAGCCGGATGACGCGCGAGTTTCTGGAGTACCGCCCCTACGTCAGCATCCAGCAATTCCGGGCCGAGATCGGCAAGTACGTGGATGACGCCCAGGTGGCCCAATACGAGCAGTACGTCTACGTGCCGATCGCCATCAACGATTCGGACGCGGCCACCCTGCAGCAGATCCCGGGCCTGGACGCGAACGAGGCCGCCGAACTGATGGCCGGCCGGCCGTACGCCGCGGCCGACGCCTTCCTGGCCAAGCTGGCCGGCTATGTGTCCGCCGATGAGCTGGCCGTGGCCCGGACCTACTTGAGCGCGCCATGAAAGGCGGCCTCACCGCGGAGCTGATCCTGGCCCGCCTGCGGCTGTTCCTGCTGACCGTGGCCGGCCTGCTGTTTTTGGGGACCGTGGTGGAGCTGGGCGTCACGGGCCACACCCAGAGTCCGATCCAGTGGATCCCGTTCGGGCTGTGCGCGCTGGGGCTGCTGGCGGTGCTGGCGGCCTGGGCGCGGCCCAGCCGGCCGGTGCTGCTCGGCCTGCGGGCCAGCATGGGCCTGGTGGCCCTGGGCAGCCTGCTCGGGCTGTACGAGCACATCTCCGGCAACCTCGCCTTTCAGTTGGAGATTCAGCCCAACGCCGGCCTGAGCGACGTGCTCGGGAAGGCGCTGGGCGGGGCCAACCCGCTGCTGGCGCCCGGCATCCTGGCGCTGGCCGCGCTGCTGGCCGCCGCCGCCACCTACGCCCACCCGGCCCTGGAGGCCTAGCGCCGGCGCGGAGTGGGGCAACAAAAAAACCGCCGCGGCCGGCTCGGCCCGCGGCGGTTTTTGATGGTACGAGTTCGGATGGTCAGTTGACGGCGTTGGCCGTGAAGTCCAGCTTCAAGATGACGGCCTCGCTGACGTTGGCCACCTGCGGCACGCTTGGGATGATCAGGTTGTAATCGGCGCGCTGGATGGTGGCCGTGGCGCTGCCCGCAAGCTGCGCGGTCGAGGCGCCCGTCACCGTCACCTCAAAGGTCACCGGCCGGGTGATGTCACGGATGGTCAGGTCGCCCGTGATCTGGAAGGCGATGGCCTGGCCGGGCTGGGCGGCGCCGCTCAAGCCGGTGAGGGCCGTGGGCGTGAAGGTGACGGCCGGATACTGCCCGGTGTTCAGGATGAAATCGCGGATGGCCCGGTCGCGGAAGCCGCTGTCTGTGGCCAGCCCGCCCACCTGGACCGTGATCACGCCCACTTCCGTGCGGCTCAAGTCCTGCAGGTCGAGGCGCAGCTCGCCGCTTACGCCCTGCGTCGTGCCGACCACGGTCTTGGGCGAGCCGCGCAGCACTTCGTCGATGGTGAAACTGGCCTGGGATTCCTGGGCCGCGATCTGGAAGGTGACCGGCCCGCTGGCCGCGGCGGCTGGGGGCGCAGTTTCGGTGGCGGGCGCCGTGGTAAGCGCGGCGGCTTCGGTGGGCGCGGCGGCTTCGGTGGGGGCGGGCGCGCTGGTGGGCGCCGGCGCCTGGGTGGCCGGGATGGCGACCGGGGTGGGGGTGGGCGCGGCGCAGCCGGCCAGGAGCGCCCCCAGCAGTCCCAGGGCGGCCAGGCGCGGCAACACGGCGGAGCGGCGGGCAAGCATAGCGAGTCCTCCTTGAAGCGAACGAGACGGTGCGTTGAATGATTACGCCAGACGGCGGCTGACGGCGGTGAGAAGCCGGTAGGCGGTCAGGCCCAGGACAGTCAGGAAGCCGGCCCAGTAGGCCATGAGCAGGGCCGGCGCGGCGCTGTCGGTGCCGCTGAACAGGCCGTGGATCAGGGCCAGGCCGAAGGCCGCGTAGCTGAGGCAGTGGATCAGGCGCCAGGCCCGCTGGCCGATGGCGCGGCGGACGTAGAAGCTGGCCGTGACCGGGACGAGCAGATAGAGCGCCAGTTGGCCGGCCGCCACCCACAGCGGCCGATAGCTCAGGTTGGCAAACGGCACCAGCACGCCGGCCAGCGAGTAGCCGATGTAGCGGTCGCCGAGCAGGCTGAGGGCGTGCCCAAGGCCGAAGGCCAGGCCGAGCAGACTGGTGTGCTCGTGCAGGGCGACGTAGGTGGGGCCGCCCGGCCAGGCGCGCGCCAGCTTGTTGCTGATGGCCAGCCCGAGCACCATCGCCGCCCACACCAGGCCGAAACTGATCAGGGCGCTGGAGCGCGAGAAGTACCAGAAGATCTTGGGCTCCGGCCCGGTGACGGCCGCTTGCAAAGCCGAGAGCCATTCCGGATGGACCAGGCCGTAGAGCAGGGCCGCGCCGGCCGCCGCCGCCAGGACGGCCGCGAACAGCAGATAGGGCGCCAGGAACAAGCCGGCAGCCTCCAGGTCGTCCAGCAGGCTTGGCGCCGCCGGCGGTTTCCGCAAAGTGGTCATGGCAGGGGGTGATGTTGAGCCGGGCACAAGTTCAGGCCAGTCTCGGCAAGAAAGCTGAGAACGGGCTCAGACCGGGCAAAGAATTGCATGAGAACGGCGCGGCCGCTGGAGCCGCGCATTCAGCCGACGCGATAGGCGGCCAGGCGCCGGCTTTCGACCAGCAGGCCATTGTCCAGGATCAGCAGGGCCGCCCAGTCCGGGGCGGCCTCGATCCAGGCCAGCCCTTCCTCGCTGCCCAGGATCAGGGCCGCTTTGGCGGCCAGCTCGGCGTCGCGCAGGCTGGGGGCGACGACGGTGGCGCTCAGGACGTCGGTGACGGCCGGCTGCCCGGTGCGCGGGTCCAGGATGTGGTGGCGCCAGACGCCGCCCTGCTGCCAGCGCCGGTAGTCGCGGCCGGAGGTGGCCACGCCGCCGCGCGATAGGGCGAGCACGGCCGCGTCGGCCGCCGGCAGGTGCGGGTCCGCCACGCCGATGGGCCAGGGCGCGCCGTCCTGGCGTGGGCCGCTGACGGCGATGTCGCCGCCGGCCTCCACCAACGCCGGCCCGCAGCCGGCCAACCGCCGCGCGGCTTGCTCGGCCGCCCAGCCCTTGGCGACGCCGCCCAGGTCCAGCTGGACGCCGTCCAGCAGTTGCACGGTGCGGGCGGCCTCGTCGCGCACGATGGCGGCGAGCGGGTCCGCGATGTCCAGGGTCAGCGTCGGGGCCGGGTCCGTTTCCGGCCGGAGGGCGAGGGCCGCGCCGGCGACGGGCGGCGCCAGCAGCGCGTCGAATGATTGATCGTAGCCGGCGGCTTCCAGGGCCGCCAGCAGGGTGGGGGACACCAGGCCATCGCTGCGCTGGTAGGCGTCCACGGCGGCGGCCAGCACCTCCCACAACACGGCGCTGACCGGCTGCGGCCGGCCGCCGGCGCCGTTGAGCCGCATCAACTCGCTGTCCGCGCGGAAGCGGCTCAGGTGCTGCTCCCAATCCGCGAACCAGCCCGGCACCTGGGCCAGGGCCTCCGC
>JAEURL010000257.1 GCA_016789165.1 Anaerolineales bacterium
TGAGGAGGTTCTGCTCCTCGGCGCTCCACTCACGGTGGCTGTAGAGGGCCATCAGGGCCAGGGCCCCCAGGCGTTGCTGCTCATCGCCCAGCGGGGCGATCAGGGTGGGGCCGATGGAGCCGAGGCCGGCCGCGCCGCTCAACCGGCGCAGTTCGGGGCCGTGCTGGGCGGGCGCGAGGCTGGTGACGCCGTCCTGGCGCAGGGCGGCCCGCAGGGCCGGCATTTCGGCGGCGGAGAAGAAGGTCCCGGCGATGAACTGCTGGCGCGAGAGGTCATAGGCGCAGGTCAGGCTGCACATCCCCAGGTCGTCCGGGGCCGAGAGCAGCAGACACAGCTCGGCGCGGCAGGCGTGGGCCACCGCCAGGGTGACGATTTGCGCCAATTCGTCCGGGTCGGCCGAGGTGTTCAGGGAGGCCAGCGCGACGGCGGCCTTGGAGTCCAGGCCGCGGCGGGCGGGCTCGGCGGCGGCCGCGGCGGGCCGGGCCGCGGCGGGCGGCAGGGCGGGGCCGGCCAGGGCCCGGCGGTAGACCAGGGCCATGAACAGGGGCGCGGCCACCAGCTCGGCCAGCCGCACGGTGCCCGGCAGGCTGGTGCCCGGCCACAGGAAGAGCAGGTGCAGGGTCTGGCCGGCCAGCAGGACGAGGGCCAGGATGCCGCCCACCGGCAGATCGGCCGGCCGGCGCAGGCTGGCGCGGAGGATGAGAGCGATGAGCCCCAGGACCGTCAGGCCGGCCTGCGCCAGCCCCCAAACTGTATCTTCCAGGCTGCCGTTGTAGGCGCCGGCGCCCTGCGCCAGGGCCTGGGCCCAAAGGACCCAGCTCACGCCAGCCCCGGCCAAGATGAGGACGCCCAGGAGGATGGCGACCACGTCGGCGGCCCGGCTGGGGGCCGGGAAAGCCGCCGCCCACAGCCAAAGCAGGAGGTTGAGCGTGCCGACGGCGCGGGCCAGCGGCGGCAGGATCAGGGGACCGTACAGGGTCTGGCCGCCGAAAACGGGGACGGCGGTCAGCACGGTGAGGACGAGCGAGGCCAGGACCAGCAGGCCGCTCAGGCTGGCGGCCAGGGCCAGCCGGCCGGCCGCCGGGGCGCGCTCCCGCCGCCAGCCGGCCAGGGCCACGGCCGCCGCCGTCTGCAGGGCGAACAGCAGGACCAGGTGATACACCAGGCTGCCGGGCAGTTCGCCGATCAGCACAACGGTCTCGGCCAGAGCGACGTCCATACGTTTGTTTGGAACCGGTTTGTGGGGGAGCCCTCTTTCGAAAATTATAGCATAACGAAATTTAAGGATGCCGGCCGGCGCGCCGCCGACTGGCCCGATATTCGGGCAATTCCGCCATCGGCGGGCGCTCGCGCTCGGCGATCTCGTCCACGTCCAGGAAGTAGCCGCCGGCGTCGTAGCGGATGAGCTTCATGGTCTTGTTGACGTCCTCGATGATGGCGCGTTCGTAGCGCCGCTCCAGCTTGCGCAGCACCGTTTGGATGATGGCGAACGACATCTTGCTGAGCGCCTCCAGCTCCTGGTTGTGGTGGACGCGCTCCAGCAGGTCCACCTGGGCGATGGCGCCCACGCCGCAGCGCTCGCAGACGTCGATCAGCAGGCCGGTCTCCACGCCGTAGCCCGAGAAAAAGGCGGCCTGTTCCAGCGCGCCGCGCCGGCCGGCGTACTCACCGGAGAGCGGCTGGATGACGCCCGACAGCTCCGGGTAGAACAGGTTGAGCAACGGCCGGGCGGTCAATTCGGTCACCCGCCCGCCGCCGCCGGCCTGCACCTTGTCGCCCACGCGCAGCGGCCGGCGGTAGAAGCCCTTGACGAACTGCACGGCCGGGTTGACCAGCAGCGGCCCCAGGATGCCGTAGACGAAGCGCGGATGGATGTTGACGATGTCGGTGTCGATCCAGGCCACGATGTCGCCGTGCGTCACCAGCAGGCTCTTCCAGAGCGCCTCGCCCTTGCCGCGCCGTGCGCCCAGCTCCGGCAGCAGCTCCTGATGGATGTAGACGGGCACGCCCAGGCGCTTGGCAATGGCGCGGGTCCGGTCGGTGGAGTTGGAATCGATCAAGACGATCTCGTCCAGCAACGGGACCTTGTCCATCAGCGCGCGCTTGACGGTGCGGATGACCTTGCCCACGGTGGCCTCTTCGTTGAGGGCCGGCAGCGCCAGGCTGATGGTGAGGCCCTGCTCGCGCTTGAGCGCCAGCAGCCGCCGCAGGTCGGCGAATTCGTCGGCGTGGAAGGTGTTCTCGGCGAACCACTTATCCACCAGGATGGAGATGGCCTGGGCGCCAACCGACTCGTCCAGCAGGGTGGTGGACATGGGCCGGCGGGTCTTGGCCACCAGGACGGCCGCCGGGGATTCGCGCAGCACGCGGTCGGCCACCACGCCCAGCGAGTTCAGGTCCTGGGTCGGGTGGGCGGTGGCGCCCAGCACCACCACGTCGGCTTCGGCGGCGGCGGCCAGGATGGTGCGGGCCGCGTCGTCGGTGGTGATTGACTCCAGGTGCACCTCCGGCAGGTTGCGCAGCACCTGGGCCAGGCCGCGAAAGGGCGCATCGGTGCTGCCGTTGAGCTGGACGTGCAGGGCGCGCAGGTGCTTGGGCCGCAGGCTGAGGCCCAGGCGCACGGCCAGCTCCGCGTACGGGCCGCCGCGCACTGGCACCAGCACGCGGCCGGCCGGGTGGGTGAAGGGGCCGCGCACCAGGACCGTGTCGCAGGC
>JAEURL010000293.1 GCA_016789165.1 Anaerolineales bacterium
ATAGCGCAGCGATTTTGGGCCGCCGCTGACCTCCGGCCGGCATTCGACGGAAGAATGACCTGGCCCGGCAGCGGCATGGGCCGCCTCTCCCACGGATGGGTGACGACGCTACGGGGCGTGAACCGGCCTGTGCGCGCCAGCGGCCGCCAGCGCGCGGCATCACCAGCGGCGGCCAAACCGCCGTGGGGCGGGACGCAAGGTCCTGCAAGCGGATGCAGCGTCAGAGAATCTGATTCGGTTGAATTTGATAGAGAACACCGCAATTCCGGCGCCGTGTCACGCGGGCTGGATAGTGCGTGACAAAGGGCACTTGAGGCGCCCGGAGCGGGCCGATATCCTGAACGGTACAGCACTTGAAGCCAACTCTATACCGATGTCGCCGGCCGGGCGGAAGCCCGCTCAACGCGACCTGGCTCCACGGTTCTTGGCCGGACAGGGTTCGCGGCACGGCGGCGCTGAGGCTGTTGCAACAGCCGCAAGCCGGTTTGACGTCGGGCCTTGGCGGTGGACGCTGAGGCGCAATTGAACTATCCGGGCGCCCACCCCTCTTGACCAGCAGGACGGGTGGGCGCGCTTCATTTAACCGCCTTTGTCCCTCCGAATGGTCATCCATTATCGCAGCAGTTCTAGGCCGATCCACCTGTTTCAGGAGGTGTCTTTACCGGAACCCATCTAAAACTCATTGCCCAGCGTCCGACCATTCCCACTCAAGGAGCCATCTCGATGGCCAGGAAAATCCAACAACTGATTACCCTGTTTGTGCTGGTCAGCCTAACGGCAGTCGCGATCTTGCCGAGCCAGCGGGCCGCCGCCCAGCCGGCCGCTTCGACCACATTCACGATCCTGCACACCAATGACTTCCACGGCAACCTGCAGCTTTCCGGGAGCAACCCGGGCGCGGCGCGGGTGGCCCAGAAGATCGCCGACGTGCGCACCGCCGTCGGCGCCGCCAATGTCCTCGTCCTGGACGGCGGTGACATGATGCAGGGCAGCCTGCTCTCCAACCTGCAAAAGGGCCTGCCCACCATCGACTACTACCGCACGATTGGCTTCAACGCCGCCACCTTTGGCAACCACGAATTCGACTGGGGCCAGGCCGTGCTGGGCGACCGCATCGCCCAGGCCGAAGCGCCGGCGACCGCCGACGAAACGCCCATGCAGATGGTGGTGGCCAATATCACCAAGAAGGACGCCGCCGGCAACTGCACCTGGGAGCCCTTCAACGCCAATGTGGCGCCCTATGAAATCTTCACGGTCGGCACGGCGCCCAATACGGTGCGGGTGGGCGTGATCGGGGTGGGCTCGATCGAGACGCCCTACATCACCATCGCCGAGGCCACGGCCGGCCTGTGCTTCCGCGATCCGGCCGAGGCGATCCTCAACTACTACGGCGCCGTGGACGCCGCCTCCGACGTGATCGTGGTGCTCAGCCACAACGGCTTCACCGACGGCGGCTACGGCTACGGCTTCACGGTCTACGGGGATCAGACCCTGGCCAAGAAGCTCAACGACGCCGGCAAGCCCGTTAACCTGATCATCGGCGGGCACAGCCACACCGACGTGGCGGCCGCGGTGATGGTGGGCAACACGGCCGTGGTGCAGGCGCACTACGCCGGCCGCAAGGTCGGCCGCGCCGATATCACCGTCACGCCGGCCGGCGCCGTCTCGGTGGCCTGGTCCCGGATCGTGGTGGGCACGGGCGATCCTGAGTACGCGCCGGTGAAGGCCGTGGTGGACGGCTACGCCAACGACCCCGCCTACCAGACCCTGATCAATCAGCCCGTCGGGTACACCCAGGTGGACCTGGTGCGCAACTACAACGGCGACAACATGATGGGCGCCTTCGTCGACGACGCGATCTACGGCGCGCTGAATGGCGACGCCGTGGCGGCCAACGACGTCGACATGTTCTTCAACAACCCGGGCGGCCTGCGCATCGACTGGTGCGACAAGGAAGACCCGGCCAACCCCGGGACCTACCTCTGGTCCAGCAGCGCCAGCGATTGTGCGGCCTCCGGCGTGTGGACGCACGACCCGATGCTGTTGACCTACGGGCACATGTTCCAGATCCTGCCGTTTGGCAACGCCACGGCGGTGGGCACGATGACGGGCGCGCAGATCTATGATCTGCTCGACCAGTCGGCCACGCTGTTCAAGGGCGCCCTGCAGCCGGCCGGCATCCGCTTCAAGTTCTTCCGCTACTCAGACGCCTTGCCCGGCCCGCAGCCGTACGCCTGGGGCGCCTACGACGCCGAGGTCTACAACCGGGCCAGCGGGGTCTGGGAGCCGCTCGACATGGCCCGCACCTACAAGGTCGGCACCAACGAATTCCTGGCGCCGGCCGGCCAGGACGGCTTCACGCCCTTCAAGTACATGACCGGCATCACGTACTGGGGCGACATGCTCGACTCCGTCAACGCCTACGTCAGCGCCACCTACACCCTGGCCAACCCGTACCGCGGCCCGAACGGCAACGGCACGCTGGACGGCCGCCTGACGCGCAACGGCGACGGCGACGACACGTACGAGGCCGGCGAGGTCATCCCGCTGACCATCCTGCACCACAATGACTCGCACGGCCGGCTGCTGCGCTCCGGCACCACGCCCGGCTACAGCCAGCTGGTAACGCTCATCAACCAGGAGCGCCTGCACAACCCCGGCCGCACCCTGCTGGTGTCCTCCGGCGACAACGTCCAGGGCGACTCGATGATGTACTTCTTCAAGTCGGCCGGCCTGGGCTACACCGCCGACGGCACGGCGCTGCCGCCCGAGCTGAGCATCAACCCGCTCATCAAGGCCTTCAACGCCGTGGGCTACGACGCCTGGACGCTCGGCAACCACGAGTTCAACTTCGGCACCGCCGTCTTTGGCACGCTGGCCCAGGCGAACTTCCCGGTGCTGCAGGCCAACGTCACCGACAGCGGCGCCTACGGCCTGGCGGCCCTCCCGGTGGAGCCTTACACCACCAAGACCGTCGGCCCGGAGGGCATCAAGGTCGCCATCCTGGGCATCGGCAACCACCGCGTGCCCAGCTACGAGCTGCCCAGCAATATCCCGGGCCTGACCTTCACCGACCCGATCCAGGCCGGCCTGAACTACGCCCCGGGCCTGCAGGCCAGCAACGACGTAGTCATCGCGCTGACCCACATCGGCTTCACCACCGACCCGAAGAGCGTCGAGGTCGACAACAACGTCGACACCTACTTCGCCACCCAGGTGCCGGGCGTGGACGCCATCATCGGCGGGCACAGCCACACCAACCCGGTCTCCGCCTTCGGGCCGTACAAGTTCCTGCCGACCTTTGTGGCCGGCCCCAATAACTTCCCGGTGCTGGTGACGCAGGCCTACCGCTACAACACCAACCTGGGCGAAGTGGTCCTGGGCCTGCTGCCGGACGGCGCGGGCGGGTACCGCGTGGTGTCCAGCGCCGGCCGCTACATCCCGGTCTCCACGGCCGCCACCGGCGCCACCCCCGAGGACCCGGCCATCGTGGCCCTGGTCCAGCCCTACCAGGACCGCATCAACACCTATAACAACACCGAGATCGGCAGCACCACCGCCCCGATCGACACCAACTCCGCCTTCACCCAGGAGACCAATGGCGCCAACCTGCAGGCGGACGCCTCGGTCTGGAAGCTGGAAAGCGCGGGCATCCCCGTCGACTTCCACCTCTCGGGCGCCATGACCAACCGCAAGATCGCCGACGCGGCCACGCCGGCGACGCCGTACGCGCTGAAGGTCTCGGACATGTTCGCGGCCATGCCGTACGAGAACTCGCTGGTGGTGATGGAGATGAACGGCCCGCAGCTCAAGGCGGTGCTGGAGCGCGCCTACCGGAACTACTACTACTACAAGTACGTCTCCGGCTACGGCGGCTACTCTTACTACACCACCTGCATGCTGGACACGGATGCCGGCAACCAGATCGTCTACAACGACCTGTACCCGGCCCTGCCCAACGGCCACAACGTCGTCGACCTGAAGATCAAGGGCGTGTCGGTGGACTTCACCGACGCCAGCACCTACTACCGCGTCTCGTCGGTCAACTACCTGGCGGCGGGCGCCTGCAACTTCAGCGACGCCGGCCAGACGCTCTGGCCGCTGAACCAGATCGTGGCGGATACGCAGTACTACGTGCGCGACGCCGTGATCGAGTACGTCCAGGCCCAGAGCGGGCCGATCAGCCCGGCGATCGAAGGCCGGCTGAGCTTTATCACCGACACGGCCGGGCCTGTGATCGCCATCACGGCGCCGCAGGCCGCCGCCTACTGGCATCCGGACCTGCTGGCCCTGGACTTCACGGCCACGGACACGCCGGCCGGCGTGGCGGCGGTGACGGCCGCCCTGGATGGGACGCCGGTGGTGTCCGGGCAGACCATCGACCTGTACACCCTGGCGCTGGGCGCCCACACCCTGAGCGTGCACGCCGTGGACAAGGCCGGCAACGCCTCCGATGCGGCCGTGACCTTCACGGTGGCCACCGATCTGACGCACACGCTCGCGGCCCTGGACCGCGTCTGGCAGGCGGGCCAGATCGACCGGGACAGCCTGTACTACACCCTGCGCGGCATGTTGACCTCGGCCGAGGCCTACCTGCAGCAGGGCAAGGTCAGCTACGCGGCCATCGCCCTGGATGACTTCATCCGCGCGGTGACGGCCCAGAGCGGCCGGCACATCACGCCGGCGGCGGCCGCCATGCTGATCGCCGACGCCCAGGCCGTGAAGCAGCAGCTGCCCTGGCCTGTGATCACCATCACGGCGCCGCAGCCCGGCGACTACTGGCACGCGGACTTCCTGACTCTGAGCTACTCCGTGGCCGACCCGGCCGGCAGCGTCAAGAAGGTCTGGGGCTGGCTGGACGGCAAGGTGGTCCAGAGCGGCCAGACGATCGACCTGTACAGCCTGGCGCTCGGCAGCCACACCCTGACCGTCTGCGTCCAGGAGAAGACCGGCAGTTACACGGTGAGCCAGTCGGTCACCTTCAACGTGACCACTGACCTGCCGCACCTGATTGCCGGCCTCGACCGCCTGTACGCCGAGGGCAAGGTCAAGGACGCCGCGGTCTACACCAGCCTGCGGCAGAAGCTGACCGACGCCCAGGCGGCGCTGACCGCCGGCAACCGCGACGCGGCCCTGACGCTCCTCAAGGCGTTTGTGGCCGACGTGCGGGCGCAGAGCGGGAAGAAGATCACGGCCACGGCGGCGGCGGTCCTGCAGGCCGACGCCCGCTGGGTGATCGCGCACCTGCCGTAACTCAACCGGCGTTTTTCCAACCCCTAGCACTCGGGCGGACCTCTGGTCCGCCCGAGTTTTTTTCATCCGGCGGTTACAATGGCGGCCTTGAGGTCCCGCCATGCCGTCTGGATTGGAACGCCTGCGGGCCCACGCCCGCGCCTTGAAGGCCGAAGCGTACGCGCTCTATCTGGCCGCGCGCGACCCGCGCACGCCCTGGTACGCCCGCGCCCTGGCGGCCGGCGTGGCCGCCTACGCCTTCAGCCCGCTCGACCTGATCCCGGACTTCATCCCGGTACTGGGGTATTTGGATGATCTGGTGCTGGTCCCACTGGGGATCTGGCTGGCGCTGCGACTGATCCC
>JAEURL010000309.1 GCA_016789165.1 Anaerolineales bacterium
CATCCTGCTGGTCAACGACGTGGGCGAGCTGTGCCTGCGGGCGGTGCGCACCCTGCGCGGCCTGACCGTGGCCGCCCCTATCGGCCAGCCGCTGGATATCGCCCTCTTCCCGCGCGGCCAGGCCCCGCCGGCCGTCATCGCCTTCCACGAGGTGGACCAGCGCCGCGAGTATCACGACCTGTTCGACCTGCCGGACCCGCACGCCTGTCTGGCGGCCACCCTGGTCCTGCAGGACGAGCACCTCGGCTATCTGGTGGTGGACCGGCTGGGAGCGGACCGGTACCCGGTCGAGGAGGCGGAGCTGATTGGGGCCTTCGCCTCGCAGGCTTCGGTGGCGATCGAGAACGCCCGCCTGTACACGGCCCAGCGCGAGCAGGCCTGGGTGAGCACGGCCCTGCTGCAGGTAGCCGAGGCGCTGGCGCCGGCCACCGGCTTGGAGGAGACGCTCGCCACCCTGGTGCGGCTGACGCCCATGCTGGTGGGCGTGAGCTGGTGCGCGGTCCTGCTGGCCAACGGCGAGCGCTTCGACCTGCGCGGCTACCACCACCTCGACGACGTCCCGCTGCCGGAACTGCCGGCCGGCCTGGGCGCCGCGGACTGGCCGGCGCTGGCCGAACTGCTGACCAACGAGGCGCCGGCCGTGACCTCGCCGGACGATCCGGCGCCGGAGGCCCTGCGCGGCCTGCTGGACGGCGTGGCCATCCTGCTGCCGATCTGGATCCGCGGCGCGGTGCAGGGCGTGCTGGCGGTGGGACAGGCGGCGGGCGAAGCCGGCAGCGGGCCGGCCTTCACCACCCACCGCATTCGCCTGATCGGAGGCATCGCCACCCAGGCCGCGCTGGCGCTGGACAGCGCCCTGCTGGACGAGGCCCAGCAGGAGGAGGCCTGGGTCACCGCCGCCCTGCTGCAAGTGGCCGAGGCGCTGGCCGGCCAGCCCACGCTGGCCGAGGCCCTCGAGACCGTGCTGCGACTCACGCCCATGCTGGTGGGAGTGGAACGCGCCGCCGTCTTCCGCTGGCAGCCCGAGCGCGAGGACTTCCAGCTGGTCCAGCGGGTGGGGCTGACCTTAGGCGAGAACGCCAGCCTGAGCGCGCCGGCCGAGGCGCTGGGCCTGAACGCCTTCGCGCCGGGTGCCGCCGCCGACTTGTGCCGGCTGACAGGCGCGCTGGCGGAGGCCTTCGGCGGCGAGCTGGCCATGGTCTGGCCGCTGTGGGCGCGGCGGGACCTGCGCGGCGCGCTGGTGGTGGCGCACGTGGGCGGGCTGGGCCGGCGGCGGAGCATCCTGGACGGCATCGCCCATCAGCTGGCGATGGCCATGGAGAACGCGGCCCTGGCGGCCGAGCTGACCCAGCAGCAGCGCATCGAGCGCGAGATGGAGCTGGGGCGCGATATCCAGGCCAGCTTCCTGCCGGAGGCCTGCCCCCAGGCGCCGGGCTGGGACATGGCGGCCTTCTGGCGCTCGGCGCGGCTGGTGGGCGGCGATTTCTACGACTTCATTCGCCTGCGTTCGACGGACGGCGTGGAGCGCTGGGGCATCGGGGTGGCGGACGTGTCCGACAAAGGGGTGCCGGCGGCGCTGTTCATGGCGCTCTCGCGCACCTTGCTGCGTTCGGCGGCCATCCACCGCACCTCGCCGGCCGCCACGCTGACGCGCGTCAACGAGCTGATCCTGGCGGACGCGCGCTCACAGCAGTTCGTGACCGTCTATTACGCCATCTGGGAGCCGGCCACCGGCCGCCTGCTGTACGCCAACGCCGGCCACAACCCGCCGGTGCTGGTCACGGCCGCGGACGGCGAGGCCCGCATCCTGCCGGCGCGCGGCGCGGCGCTGGGGGTCTTCGCCGAGTACCTGTACACGGAGCACGAGCTGTACTTCCAGCCCGGCGACACGCTGCTGTTTTATACGGATGGGCTGACGGACGCCATCAACGCCGAGCGCGAGGACTTTGGCCTGGAGCGCGTGAAGGCCGTGGTGCGGGCCGCCCGCAGCCTGCCGGCGGCCTCCATCGTCGACACCCTGGCGCAGACCGTGGATTACCACGTCGCCGGGGTGGAGGCCTTCGACGATATGACGATGGTGGTCCTGAAGCGGACCGAGACCGGCTGACAGCCTTACTCGATCTTGGTGAACCGGCCGAGCAGGTCGTAGAAGATAAAGAAGTTGGGGATTTGGGGCACGGTCACCGTGGCCCAGCTGAACCAGCCGCCTTCCTTCTTGATGGAGAGGTTCCCCCGGTCCAGCTTGACGGCCTTGATGTCCTTCCAGGCCAGGGTCTTATCGCCGGAATACAGGCCCTGGGCGTCCAGCGCCAGCGGTCCGAAAGCCACGCGCTGCCCGTTCTGGACGGCCTGCGCGTAGTGCGGGTAGAGGGCCTGCGTGGCGCCGCGCTGGACGGCCGTGCCCAGCTCCTCCACTTTGTCGAACTTGTCGTCCAGCACCAGCCGGCGGTTATCCTTGGTCTTGATCGTGTAGATGTGCGTGGTGCCGGTGTAGATGCCGTTGCGGTAGTGCTTGGTGATGGCCTGCCAGACCGCCTCGATCTGGTCCCAGCGCACCTGCTGCAGCCCCTGCCGATCCACATAGGCGAAGCCGGACTCATACAGGGCCGCCGCCGACCCCCAGCTCTTCCAGCCGGAATAGAGCATGTAGGCCCCCAGCAGCAGCGCGCCCAGGCCGAAGGCGCCCATCACCAGGATGGTCCCGATTTCGTTGTCCAGGCGGGCCGGCCCGTAGCGCTGCAGCGTGTCCCAGGCGATGTACAGGGCTAGGCCGCCCAGCACCGGCGCCGCCAGCAGGCTGACCGCGCCGCAGCCCACGTTGGTCCAGCGGTTGGAGGCCCGCAGCGGATGCTGCGACTTTTGCGGTCCGAGACCGACGACGCTCGTAAACGGCGAGGGGGTGGGGGATTGCATGGCGGCCTCCAGCGTGATGGCGGCGAATGCGTCCCCGGCGCCGGGGGGCAGGACCGGCGGGCGGCCAGCCCTGCCTCCGGCGCCGGGGTCAGGCATGGGTCGTCGGCAAACGGGCGGGGGCCCGCGCCTTACTTCTTGAAGGCGTTGCGGCCGGCATACACGGCCCGGCCGCCCAGCTCCTCCTCGATGCGCAGGAGCTGGTTGTACTTCTCCACCCGGTCGCTACGGCACGGCGCGCCGGTCTTGATCTGGCCGGTGTTGAGGGCCACGGCCAGGTCCGAGATGAAGGTGTCGCCGGTCTCGCCGGAGCGGTGCGAGGAGATGGCGGTGTAGCCGGCGGCCTGGGCCATCTTGATGGCGCTGATGGTCTCGGTGACCGAGCCGATCTGGTTGAGCTTGATCAGGATCGAGTTGCCGATGCCTTCCTTGATCCCGCGCTCCAGCCGCTCGACGTTGGTCACGAACAGGTCGTCGCCCACCAGTTGGGTGGTGCCGCCCAGCGCGTCGGTGAGCTGCTTCCAGCCGGTCCAGTCGTCCTCGGCCATGCCGTCCTCGATCGAGACGATCGGGTAGAACTTGCGCCAGCGCGTCCACAGCTCCACCATCTCGCCGCTGGTCAGCACCTGGTCCTTGCCCAGGTGGTACTTGCCGTCGTCCTTGTGCAGCTCGCTGACGGCCGGGTCCAGGGTGAGGACGATGTCATCGCCGGGCTTGTAGCCGGCCTTTTCGATGGCCGCGATCAGGACCTTGACCACTTCTTCCAGGTCGGTGATGGCCGGCGCGAAGCCGCCCTCGTCGCCGACGCCGGTGGCCAGCCCCTTCTCCTTCAGCACGCTCTTCAGCGCGTGATAGCACTCGGCGCCCCAGCGCAGGGCTTCGCGGAACGAGGGCGCCCCGACCGGCGCGAGCATGAATTCCTGGAAGGGGAAGGTGCTCCAGCCGGTGTGGGCGCCGCCGTTGAGCACGTTCATCATCGGCACCGGCAGGATATGGGCATCGTCGCCGCCCAGGTACTTGTACAGCGGCAGCCCGCCGGCCGCGGCGCGCGCGGCGGCCATGGAGACGGCCAGGATGGCGTTGGCGCCCAGCTTGGATTTGTTCGGGGTGCCGTCCAGCTCCAGCATGCGCCGGTCCAGGCCGGCCTGGTCCGCGGCGTCCAGGCCCACCAGCGCCGGGGCGATGTGCTGCTGCACGTTGCCGACGGCCTGGCTGGTGCCCTTGCCCAGGTAGCGCTTCTTGTCGCCGTCGCGCAGCTCCAGGGCCTCGTGCTGACCGGTGGAGGCCCCGGAGGGCACGGCCGCCCGGCCGGTGTGGCCGTTTTCCAGGACGACGTCGGCTTCGACGGTGGGGTTGCCGCGCGAATCCAGGATCTCGCGGGCTCGAATCGCCTTAATCTTGGTGCTCATTGTGACTCCTCAAAAAGGCCGCGCCAGGCAGGCCGGCGCCGCCGGGTGTTGGCGGTCTGGCAGGCGGGCCGGCGCCCGCCTTCAGGCTGAAACGCGCTCTATTTTAGCACCGAGGGCGGTCAGCTTCTCGTCGATGCGCTCGTAGCCGCGTTCGATCTGGCCGATGTTGCGGATGACCGAGGTGCCGCGCGCGCACAGGGCGGCCAGCAGCAGGGCCATGCCGGCCCGGATATCGGGCGACTCCAGGCGCTCGCCCTGCAGGTAGTTAGGCCCCTGCACCAGGCAGCGGTGCGGATCGGCCAGGATGATGCGCGCCCCCATCTGCACCAGCTTGTCGGTGAAGTACATGCGCCCGGAGTGCATCCAGTCGTGGAACAGCACCGAGCCGGCCGCCTGGGTGGCGACGGCGATGGCGATGCTGGTCAGGTCGGTGGGGAAGGCCGGCCAGACGTTGGTCTTGATCTCGGGGATGGCGCCGCCGTGGTCCGGCACGACGGTCAGCGATTGGTCGGCCGGCACGAGCAGGTCGTCGCCCTCCACGGTCCAGTGCACGCCCAGGCGCTGGAAAACCAGCCGGATCATGTCGAGGTGCTCGACGCCGGCGTTGCGGACGCGCACCGCGCCGCCGGTGACGGCCGCGGCGCCCACGAAGCTCATCACTTCCAGGTAGTCCGCGCCGATGGTGTGCTCGCCGCCGCCCAGGGCCTCCACGCCGTGGATGGTCAGGGTATTGGAGCCGATGTTCTCGATGCGGGCCCCCAGCCGGTTGAGGAAGCGGCACAGCTCCTGGACATGCGGCTCGGAGGCCGCGTTGCGGATGACGGTGACGCCGCGCGCCAGGACGGCCGCCATCACGGCGTTTTCAGTGCCGGTGACGCTGGCCTCGTCCAGCAGCAGATTGGCGCCCTGCAGGTGCCGGGCGCGCATCACAAACTGCGCCTCGTCGTACGTGATCTGCGCGCCGAGCGCCTCCAGGGCCAGCAAGTGCGTGTCCACGCGCCGGCGGCCGATCACGTCGCCGCCGGGCGGCGGCAGTTCGATCTCGCCGTGGCGGGCCAGCATCGGGCCGGCCAGCAGCATGGAGGCCCGGATGCGCCGGCACAGCTCCGGGTCCAGGCGCGTCTTCTGGACGGTGGGGGTGTGGATCTGCCAGGTGTTCGGGCCTCGGTCCTCGACCGTGGCGCCCAGGTCGCAGATCAACTGGCGCATGGCCTCCACATCGCGGATGTGCGGGACGTTATGAAGGGTGATAGGGGCGCTGGAGAGCAAGCAGGCCGCCAGCAGCGGCAGAGCGGCGTTTTTGTTGCCGGCCGGCGTGACCACGCCGTGCAGCGGGCGGCCGCCCTCGATCACAAACTGGTCCATATTGTCTTCTCGCAGTTGAGGGTTTTGCCCCCCTTGCCGCCGGGATTTTAGTCAGGATGAGGGGCCGGGTCAACCAACGATCCGCCTACGGCGCGGGCCGGGCCGGCCCGCAAAAAAACCGAAAAAACCCGGGAAAAACGCGACTTTTCCGGCCAGGGTGAACCAGACCGGTGTGGTAGAATACAAGCTTGTGAATGCTTCTGTAAATCGGAAACGCGCGCCCGCTCCGCCCCTGGGGGTGGTGGCCTCCCTGACCGCCGGCTTTGAAGCCGTCAATGCCCGGCTGGTTCTGATTCTGCTGCCCCTGGTGCTGGACCTGTTCCTGTGGCTCGGCCCGCGGCTGTCGATCCTGCCGCTGGTAGAACAGATGGTAAACCTGCTCCAGCCGCCGGCGGCGGCCGGCCCGGACGCCGCCGGGATGCAGCAGGTCTTTGAAGCCATGCGCACCTCGCTGCTCAATCTGGGGGTCGGCTTCAACCTGTTTGCGGTCCTGAGCACGGCCCCGCTGGGCCTGCCCAGCCTGATGGCCGGCCGGCCGACCCTGGCCACCCCGCTGGGCGCCCCGGCGGTCTGGCCCATCGAAAACGGCCTGGGGTCTTTCTTTTTCTTTGGAGTGTTCAGCCTGGCGGGGCTGCTGCTGGGCGCGCTCTACTTCGGCGGCATCGCCCAGCAGGTGCGTGATGCACGCCTGGCCTGGGGGCTCCTGGCGCGGCAAGTGTGGGGGGATTGGGCCCGGCTGACGACGCTGGCCGTCCTGGCCTTGGGCCTGGTCTTCATCCTGGGCGGGCCGACCCTGGTGATGGCCGTCCTGCTGGCCTTGATCCATCCGCTGCTGGGCAACCTGGCCTCCATCATCGGCGCCACCCTGATCCTGTGGGCGCTGATCTTCGGCGCCTTTGCCCTGCCCGGCATCGTGCTGCAGCGGCGCGGCCTGCTGGGCGCCCTGTGGGACAGCGTGCGGCTGGTGCAGAGCAACCTGCCGCAGACCGCCGGCCTGTTCGTGGCCGTGGTGCTGGTCAATTTCGGCCTGAGCGGGGTTTGGAACCTGCCGGGCGGCGACTCGTGGTTTTTGCTGCTGGGCCTGGGCGGGCACGCCCTGGTGTCCACGGCGCTGGTGGCCGCGATATTCGTGTTTTACCAGGATCGGTATCGCTGGTGGCTGGAGACTCAGCAGGCGCTGCGCGCCCGGCCGGAGGGCGGCGCCGGCAGAGGGAGCAAGGACTGACGTGGCCGATCAGACCGTCGCCTACGACGTTAGTTCCATTCAGGCCCTGGAGGGCATTGAGCACGTCCGCAAGCGCCCCGGCATGTACGTGGGCGGCACGGACCTCAAGGCCCTGCACCATCTCGTCTACGAGGTGGTGGACAACTCCATCGACGAGGCCCTGGCCGGCTACTGCACGGCCATCAACATCACCATCCACCCGGACAGCGCCGTGACCGTGGCCGACAACGGGCGCGGCATCCCGGTCGGCCCGCACCCGACCAAGAAAGACGCCCAGGGCCGGCCGATGGAGACCCTGGACGTGGTCATGACCGTCATCGGCGCCGGCGGCAAGTTCGGCGGCGGCGGCTACAAGGTCTCGGGCGGTCTGCACGGCGTGGGCGTCTCGGCCGTCAACGCCCTCTCGGAGTGGATGGAGACCGAAGTGCGGCGCGACGGCCAGGTATGGCGCCAGCGCTACAACCGCGGCGTGCCGGCCGGCCCGATCCAGATGGTCGGCCCGGCCGCACCCGGTCAGACCGGCACCCAGCAGACCTTCCGCTTCGACCGGCAAATCTTCAAAGAAGCCGACCTGGACTACAAATTCGAGCTGCTGGTCGGCCGCTTCCGTGAGATGGCCTTTGTCACGCGCGGGGTCTGGATCGCGTTCCGCGACGAGCGCGATGGGCGGGCCATGACCTTCCACTTCGAGGGCGGCATCCGCTCCTTCGTGCGCTACCTCAACCGCAACCGGGTGGCCCTGCACCCGGTGGTGCACATCGAAAAAGAGGTCGAGGACGTGGGCATCGAGGTGGCCGTGCAGTACACGGACGCCTACAACGAATCGGTCTACTCGTTTGCCAACACGATCAATACCATCGACGGCGGCACGCACCTGACCGGCCTGCGCTCGGCTCTGACGCGCGTCATCAACGATTACGGCCGCAAGGCCAGCCTGCTCAAGGACGCCGACCCGAATTTCTCGGGCGAGGACACCCGCGAAGGCCTGACCGCCATCGTCAGCATCAAGCATCGCGAGCCGCAGTTTGAGAGCCAGACCAAGGTCAAGCTGATGAACCCGGAGGTCCAGACGGCCGTCCAGCAGGTGACGGTGGAGGCCTTCGGCAATTACCTGGTGGAGAACCCGCGCGAGGCCAGGGCCGTCATCGAGAAATGCCTGACCTCGGCCCGGGCGCGCGAGGCGGCCAAGAAGGCGCGCGACCTGGTGATCCGCAAGAGCGCGCTGGAGAGCCTGACCCTGCCCGGCAAGCTGGCGGACTGCTCGGAGCGCGACCCGGCCAAGTGCGAGCTGTACATCGTCGAGGGCGACAGCGCCGGCGGCTCGGCCAAGCAGGGCCGGGACCGGAACTTCCAGGCCATCCTGCCGCTGCGCGGCAAGATCCTCAACACCGAGCGGGCCCGGCTGGACAAGATCCTGAGCAACAACGAGGTCAAGGCCCTGATTTCGGCCCTGGGCACGGGCGTGGGTGACAACTTCGGCCTGGACGGCCTGCGCTACCACCGCGTGATCCTGATGACCGACGCGGACGTGGACGGCAGCCACATCCGCACCCTGCTGCTGACCTTCTTTTTCCGCTACATGCAGCCGCTGATCGAGGCCGGCCACCTGTACATCGCCCAGCCGCCCCTCTTCCGCATCGAACACAAGAAGACGGCCCAGTACGTCTACTCGGACGCCGAGCGCGAGGCGGCCCTGCGCGCCCTGGGCACGGACGGCGAGAAGGCCACTATTCAACGCTTCAAGGGCCTGGGTGAGATGAACGCCGAGCAGCTGTGGGACACCACCATGAACCCGGCCAACCGCACCCTGCTGCTGGTGGGCATCGAGGATGCCGCCGAGGCGGACCGGACCTTCGACATGCTGATGGGCGAGGCCGTGGACCCGCGCCGGCGCTTCATCCAGACCCACGCCAAGAACGTCAAGAACCTGGATATCTGAGCCGCCGGCCGCCACCGCCGGGTTGGGCCGCAGAAACAAGAACGCCTCTCCGCAGAGAGGCGTTCGTTTTGGGGAACCGGCGCCGGCTCAGAGCTGGCGGATGATGTTGCTGAAGACATTGCCGATGGTGGGCCCCAAGATCGCCAGCACGACGATCACGACAATGGCCACGAGCACTAAGATCAAGGCGTATTCCACCAGCCCCTGGCCACGATTGTCCTTAAAGGTCAGCATAATCAAGTCCTCCTGAGAAAAAAGTTGAGGCGGCCCCGGCGCAAGCTCGCTGGATCACCGCCAGTTTCGCATAGGGTTACGCGGGCATAAGGCGAACTAAGTTAGAGCGGTCGTTCCGGGCGCCGTTTTAGAAAGCGGCCCGGATCCGGCCGCCGTCTACGGGCACGCTGACCCCGGTGATGTAGCTGGCCCGCTCGGAGGCCAGGAACGCCACCAGCGCCGCGAACTCCTCCGGCTGGCCCACCCGTCCCATCGGGATGGGCTTGCCCATCTCCGTCAGCACCGCCTCGGCCGTCTGGCCGCTTTTGGCCGCGTTGGCGGCCGCCAGCTGGTTGATGCGGTCGGTCTGGGTGTAGCCGGGCATGACGTTGTTGACCGTGATCCCGTCCGGCGCCAGCTGGGTGGCCAGGGTCTTGGCCAGCCCGTGCACGGCCGCCCGCACCGAATTGGACAGGACCAGGTTGTCCAGCGGTTCCTTGACGCTCAGGCTGGTGATGTTGATGATGCGGCCCCAGCGCGCCTGGCGCAGGTGGGGCAGGGCGGCCCGGATCAGGCGCACGGCGCTCATCAGCGACAGGTTGACGGCCGCCTGCCAGGCCGCGTCGTCGAATTCCATGAAATAGCCGGCCGGCGGCCCGCCGGCGTTGGTGACCACGATGTGCAGGCCGCCGAAGCGCGCCGCCGTCTCGGCCACCACGCGCTCAATGTCGGCGGCCTGGGTCATATCGGCCGGCACGGCCAGCACCTCGGCGCCGGTCTCGGCCGCCAGCGCCGCCTGCGTGGCGGCCAGCACCCCGGCGTCCCGGGCGCAGAGCATCACCCGCGCGCCCTCGCGGGCCAGCTCCCGGGCGCAGGCGCGGCCCAGGCCCTTAGATGAAGCCGCTACCAAGGCGATCTTGCCCTTCAATCCCAGGTCCATCCCTCCTCCTCCGGCCTCACGGCCGCACGTAAATCGGGTTGCTGTAGATCCAGCCGCGCAGCCGGCCTTTGTAGCTCAGATAGGCCTCGGCCCGGAAGGCGCCGGTCTCGCCGGCCGGCAGCACCTGGGTCAGCGATTGGCCGTCTTTGCGCGCCACCTCGCGGCCGTCGCGCAGCAGCCGGAGCGTGGCCGGCTGCGGGGCCGTCAACTGCAGGGTCAGGCCGCCGCGGTTGGTGGTTTCGTCGCCCATGGTCAGGGAGCCGTGGTCGCCGCTGGCGCTGAAGCGGAAGCCGCGCGTCGGGGCGATGCCGTCGTAGCCAATAAAGCAGTGGCCGGCGCCCAGCGCCGCCATCAGCCGGTCCCGGTCCTGGCCGGCGTCCCCGGTCAGCGGCTCGCGCGTCAGCAGGTGGGTGTTCACCTGCCGGAACAGGAACTCATACGGGAAGAGGCAGCGGCTGACGCCCCACTTCTGATAGACCGTGGCGTGGGCGTCGCTGTTGCCGATGCCCACCACGCGCTGGCCGGCCGCCGTCAGGGCGTCCCAGCGGGCCAGCGTCTCGGCCGCCGGGCCGGTCACCCCCAGGTCGGGGTTGAGCGAGTAGCGCAGGGCGGCCGCCTTGGTGGTCAGCAGGCGGGCCCAATCGGACATGTAGTTCCAGATTTCCAGGCCCGTGTAGCCCGTGACCTCCCAGGTGACCCAGTCGATGGCCTCGTAGTCGATCAGAGGCACCGCGGCATCGCAGGGGTGGGCCAGGAAGGCCAGGCCACCCGTTTCACGCACGGCGTCGATCAGGGCCTGCGGCTGGGCGGCCAGCGGCGCCAGCTCACGGCTGTGGTTGTAGACCAGCAGGTGGTTTTTCTGCGGCTGACGGGCCGCGTCGTGCAGCTCCTCGCCCACCAGCAGCAGGACTCGCCGTTCGCCCTCGGCATAATAGCGCTCCGGGCCTTGAACCCAGACGTTGTGGTCGGTGACGCACACCAGATCCAGGCCGGCCGCCAGCGCGGCTTGGGCGATCTGGGCGTGGTAGGCCTCGCCGTCTGAATACGGCGTATGCATGTGGAGATTCGCGGCGTGTTCGAACAGCTGCACGGGGGCGCTTCCGCAGGGGCGTTCAGAACAGGCTGGGCTGGTCGGCGTCGGCCTGGTGCGGGTCCCAGCCGAAGCGCTTCAGATCCACCCGGTCCTTGGCGTCAAAGCTCACGCCCTCCTGTTCCAGCAGGTTGCGCTGGGCGGCCGGCCCCAGGCCGGGCCGCAGGCTGATCTTGCCCTGGCTGTTAATGACGCGCTGCCAGGGGACGTCTTCCGGGGCGTTGGCCATGGCGCCGCCCACCCAGATCGCGCCTGTCCGGCGGTATTCGTCAGCGTTGACGCCGGCCGGTGGCGGGATGAGCAGGGCGATCTGCCCGTAGGTGGCCACTCGGCCGGGCGGGATCTGCCGCACCCAGGCGTACACTTGTTCGGAGAAGGCTTTCGGATCGGGCGGGGATGAGTAGCGCATAGGCCGAGACCGGACCTGTGGGCAGGGTGAAACTGGGAGCGCCGCTAGTATAGCACGAGCGCCCCCCTCAATTTCCGGTATAATCGCGCCGTGAAAGGCCAAGTTGCCTGGTGGGGCGGCCTGGTGAGCCTGATGGCGGCCGCCTGCGCCCTC
>JAEURL010000320.1 GCA_016789165.1 Anaerolineales bacterium
TGTCCGCCGCCCGCCGGCCTCTATGCTGACCCTGGAAACCCGGCGCCTGCGTTTGATTGCGCTCACGCGTGATCAGCTGGCGCTCCTGCTGGATCAACCCGCCGCGCTCGAGCCGGCCCTCGGGTGTGCGGTCTCCCGCGCCGTGCTCACCGACCGGGTCCGGCGCGCCCTCCAGATGAAATTGGCCAAACTGGAGCGCGCCGAACCGGAGCGCCATCCCTGGTTCACCTACTGGCTGATCGTGGTCCGGGCGCGGTCGTTCGGCGCCGGATTGGCCGGCTTCAAGGGTTTCCCCGACTCCGCCGGCGCGGCCGAGATCGGCTACGGGATTGATCCCGCTTTCCAGAACCAGGGCTATACCACCGAGGCCGTCCAGGCTTTGCTGGCCTGGGCCTTCGCCGAGCCGGCCTGCCGGAGCGTGGTGGCGCCCGCGACCCTCAAGACGAACCCGGCCTCCGAGCGCGTGCTGGCCAAGCTGGGGCTGTCCGTCTACGCTGAAACTGAAACCAGCCGTTCCTGGCGGCTGGAGCGCGAACACTTCCGCAACCGTTCCGCCGGCCCCGCCGCGTGAGCGCCGGGCCGCATCATGGAGGGACCCGGGATGTCGGACTTCGGGCAGGCTAACGCGGCCTCGCGCCGCCGGCTGGAAGACCTGGCCGGCCGTCTCGCAGATCAGGACCTGGCCCGCGCCACACCCTATGGCTGGACCGTGGCCGCGCTGCTGGCCCACCTGGCGTTCTGGGATCAGCGCGTGTTGGCGCTCGTGCGCCGCTGGCAGGCGGCCGGCCGCGTGGACGCCTCCCCCATCGATGCCGCGGCCGTCAACGACGCCCTGCGGCCGCTGTGCCTGGCCCTGGACCCGCGCGCGGCCGTGGCGCTCTGTCTGGCCTCCGCCGCCGAGGTGGACGCCGCGCTGGCGGCCCTGCCGGCCGGGCAGATCGCGGCCATCGAGGCCGAGCTGCAGGCCAACCCCTTCCAGTTCCGCTTCAACCGCGCTCTGCATCGCCAGGATCACCTGGCCGATATCGAGCGCCTTCTGGCGCCCGCCGGCGCCTGAGGCGGCGTGGCGATGAAACCCCGGCTGGAGGCGAGCCAGCTGCTGCACGTGACGCAGCGCCGCGCCTGGCGCGCCTGGCTCAAGCGGCATCACCGCACCGCATCCGAGATCTGGCTGGTCTACGCCAAGCGGCACACCGGCCGGCCGCGCCTGGCTTACAACGACGCCGTCGAAGAGGCCTTATGCTTCGGCTGGATCGACAGCATCGTCCGCAGCCTGGACGCCGATCACTTCGCCCAGCGTTTCTCTCCGCGCCGGCCCAAAGCCCCGTACTCGCAGGCCAATCAGGAACGGCTCAAAGCCCTGATCCAGCAGCGCCGCGTCGCCCCGCACGTGCTGGCAACGCTGGGCGATCTGGCCGCCAAGCCGTTCACGGTGCCGCCGGATATCGTCCAGGCGCTCCAAGCCGAGCCCGAGGCGTGGCGGAACTTCCAGGCCTTCTCGCCGGCTTACATCCGCATCCGGGTCGCCTACATCGACGGCGCCCGCCGCCGGCCGGCGGAGTTCGCCAAGCGCCTGCGGCACTTCGTGGCCATGACCGCCCAGAACCGGCAGTTCGGCTTCGGCGGGATTGAGAAGCACTATTAGGGGCCGCCGCCAGCGGGGCCTAATCGTGAAGCTGGGCGCGCCGCCCGGCATCCAATAAGGGAGGCCGTCCGGTATGGAGTTCACCGATTTCGACGCCCTGTGGAATTACGACCAGCCGGCCGAGACCGAGGCCCGCTTTCAGGCGCTGCTGCCTGAGACGGCCGCCGCGCCGGCCCGCCGGGCCGAACTGCTCACCCAGATCGCGCGCGCCCAGGGCCTGCAGCGGCGCTTCGCCGAGGCCCACCAAACCCTGGACGAGGTGGACCGGGCGCTGACGGCCGAGATGCGCCGGGCGCGTGTGCGCTGCCTTCTGGAGCGCGGGCGGGTCTTCAACTCCTCCCGCCAGCCGGAGCGCGCCGTCCCGCTCTTCCGGGCGGCCTGGGAGCAGGCCCAGGCCGCGGACGAGGCCGGCCTGGCCGTGGACGCCGCGCACATGCTCGGCATCGCGGCGCCGACCCCGGATGAGCAATTGGCCTGGAACCAGCGCGCCCTGGACCTGGCCGAGCGCTCGCCGGACCCGGCCGTCCAGCACTGGCGCGGCCCGCTGTACAACAACCTGGGCTGGACCTACCATGATCGCGGCGAGTACACCCGCGCCCTGGAACTTTTCGAACGCGCCGTCGCCTGGCGCGCGGCCCAGAACCAGCCGCGGCCAACCCGCATCGCGCGCTGGTGCGTGGCCCGCGCGCTGCGCTCGCTGGGCCGGCTGACGGAAGCCCTGGCCGGCCAACAGGCCTTGCTGGCCGAGGCCGAGGCGGCCGGTGAGCCGGACGGCTACATCTACGAGGAGCTGGCCGAGTGCCTGCTGGCGCTGGGCCGGCCGGAGGCCGCTCGCCCGTACTTCGCCCAGGCCCACGCGCTGCTGGCGCAGGAGGCCTGGCTGGCCGAAGCCGAGCCGGCCCGCCTGGAACGTCTGCGGACGCTGGGCGCGCCCGCGGCTTGAACTTTGGGCCGGCCCGCGCGGTACTTACTTGGTTGCCTTACGAAAGGAATTCCATGTCCCCCTCTGAGCCGCTGACCTTCCAACGCCTGGTGAACGCCCCGGCCGCCGAGGCCTTTCGCGCCTTCACCCACGCCACCGCCCTGCGCGATTGGCTGTGCAACGCCGCCCAGACCGACCCGCGGCCCAATGGCCGGGTCTACTTGTGGTGGGACGATGGCTACGCCGCCGCCGGTGTCTACACCAAGTTCGAGCCGGGCCGGCGCTTGATCTTCGGCTGGAGCAGCCCGCAGGAGCCGGGGCCGCTGACCGTGGACGTCCGCTTCCGGGAAAAGAAGGGCGGCGTGGAAGTGAGCGTGACGCACGCCGGCCTGGGCTCGGGCGGCAAGTGGAAGGTCAGCCGCGCCAGCCTGCAGGCCGCCTGGGAGGCCGGCTTGGAGAACCTGGGCTCGTTCCTGGAGACCGGCGTGGATCTGCGGGTCGCGCGCCGGCCGCGCCTGGGCATCTTCATCGACGAGTACTCGCCGGTCATCGCCGAGCGTCTGGGGGTGCCGGCCAAGCAGGGCGTGCGCATCTCGGGCACCGCCGACGGCTCGGGCGCTCAGGCCGCCAGCCTGCAGAAGGACGACGTGCTCATCGCCCTCAACGGCCGCAAGCTGACCGGGCCGCAATCCTTCGGGTCGGCCCTGCAGGGTTTGCGCGCCGGCGACAAGCCCAAGCTGGTCTTCTACCGCGGGGCCGAGAAGCTGAGCGTGCCCCTCGAGCTCTCCAGCTTCCCCATCCCGGAACTGCCGGCCACCGGCGTGGAGCTGGCCGGGCGCGTGCGCCAGCTGCAGGCCGAGGTGGATGCCGCCATCGCCCAGGCCGTGGACGGGCTGACCGAGGCCCAGGCCGAGCGGCGGCCGGCCGACAAAGAGTGGAACGCCAAGCAGTTGATCGCCCACTTCATCCTCAGCGAGCGTGATTACCAGGCCTGGGTGGCGGATATGCTCAACGACAACGTGGTCAATGATTTCCTGGAGTTCCGGCCCAACGTGGACGCGCGCCTGGACGCGCTCGTGGCGCGGCTGGAAACGACGGCCGCCCTGCGCCTGGAGCTGACCCGCGCCGAGGCCGAGACCGCGGCCCTGCTGGCCGCCCTGCCGGCCAGCTTCATCCAGAACCGCAAGCACCTCTACCGCCGCGCCGCCCAATGGGCGCTGGAGGTCACGGCCGGACACTGGCACGGCGAGCACGCCGAGCAGATGCAGCGCACCCTGGCGGCGGCGCGGGCCTGAGCGGCCATGCCAGACCTGGCGCCGTCGGAATACCTGTACGTGCTCCGCCCGACGCGGCTGGCGATGCTTACCGCCGGCCCGACGCCGGCCGAGGCCGCTGTCGTCGGCGAGCATTTCGCCTACCTGCAGGCGCTCACCGAGCGGGGCGTGATGATCCTGGTTGGGCGCACTCTCAACAACGACGCCGAGACGCTCGGCCTGGCTATCTTCCGGGCCGGCTCAGAGGCCGAGGCGCGCGCCATCATGGAAAACGATCCTGCCGTGCGGCAGGGGGTGATGACGGCCAAGCTCTATCCCTATCGGATTGCGCTGATGGCCGCCGCACATTCTTGAATTGGAGGGTCTATGGCTGACAACATCCTTTCCTTTACGCGGGTTGTGCGGGCGCCGGCGGCCGAGGTCTACCGGGCCTTCACCACCTCCACCGCCTGGCGCGAATGGCTGACCGACGTGGCCTTCGCGACGCCGCGCAAGGCCGGCCGGCTGTACCTCGGCTGGAACACCGGCTACTACGCCAGCGGCGAGTACACGCTGGCCACGCCCGGCAAGAAGGTGGGCTTCACCTGGCAGGGGCGGGGCGAGCCGGCCGCCACCCGCGTCCAGGTGACGCTCAAGGAGAAGAACGGCGCTACCACGGTCACCCTCACCCACAGCGGCCTGGGGCGCGGCGCGGCCTGGGCCAAGGCCGCCAAGGCCATCGCCGCCGGCTGGGAGATCGGCCTGGAGAACCTGCAGTCGGTGCTGGAGACCGGGCAGGACCTGCGCTTCACGCTGCGCCCGATGCTGGGCATCATGGTCAGCGACGAGAACAATGCCGAGCACGCCGCCGCCTGGGGCCTGCCGGTGGAGTATGGCCTCCGGCTGGGCAGCGTGGTGCCCGGCATGGGCGCTGAGGCCGCCGGCCTGCGCGGCGGCGACGTGGTGATCAGCCTGGCCGGCAAGAAGGTGATCGGCTTCGGCGGGCTGGCGGTGGCCTTGCAGGGCCGGCGGGCCGGCCAGGCCGTGCCCGTGGTCTTCTACCGCGACGGCCAAAAGCAGACCGTGACCATGACGCTCTCCGGCCGGCCGATCCCGCCTATCCCGGCCACCGCCGCCGAGCTGGCCGAGGCCCTGCGCCGGCTGTACGCCGAGTCGGACGCCCAGCTGGCCGCCGGCTTTGCGGGCGTCGGCGAGGCGGAGGCCGCGCGCCGGCCGGCCCCCGGCGAGTGGAGCGCCAAGGACGTGCTGGCCCACCTGCTGATCGGCGAGCGCGATGCCCATGCCTTCATCGTCGAAACCCTGCAGGGCAACGACCGGCAGTACGACGGCGGCTTCGACAACTCCGATCTGCGGACACGGGTGGTGGCCGACGCGTATCCCACCTATCAGGCTATGTTGGATGAGCTGAAGCGCCTGGAGGGCGAGGCCGTGGCGCTGGCGGCCGGCCTGCCCGCTGACTTTGTGGCGCGCCCGGCCGTCTACTGGCGCACGGCTTACGGCTGGCTGCAGAGCCCCACCCACATCACCGAGCACCTGGCCCAGATCCGGGCCGCCATCGCCGCCAGCCGATCCTAATCGCTCACCTGGCCCAGGAGTCCCGCATGACCCTCTTGAAAAACATCAACCTGGTGTCGCTGCCGATCACGCCCGCTGGCTGGGAACCATCCAAGGCCTTCTACCGGGAGACGCTCGGCCTGCGCGAGACCTTCGTGGCCGACGACTTCGGCTGGGCGCAGTACGGCTGGGAGGGGGGCGCGGAGGTGGCCCTCAGCCGCTGGGACGAGGGCACGCCGGCCCGCACCGGCGGCCCGATTATCGTCTTCACCGTGGACGATGCGCTGGCGGCCGTGGCGGAGTTGCGCCGGCGCGGCGTGCGGTGCGATGACCCGGTCGGTGTTCCGGGCATGGTCACCTACGCCACGTTCTACGACGTGGAGGGCAATCAGCTCCAATTGGCCGGCCCGCCGCCGGCCGCTTAAAGCGCCGCACCCGGAACGCGGCCGCCAGCCCAGGGCTGACGGCCGCGTTTTGCTGGAGGGGTCAGAACGCTCCCGGCCCGGCGGCCGCCGCGTGAATTGACGCCGCGCCCATCCTGCGCCACAATCGGGCCTCAGCCTGTTTCCATGGGAGCGCTTTTCGTATGGCCCGAATATTGGGCGTGAACGCCATCATCCTGTATGCCAACAACCCGGCCGCCCTGGCGGAGTGGTATGCCCGCCGGCTCGGCCTGGCCACCCTGGAAAACGCCGACGACGGCAACTTCTACGGTGAGATCGAGGACTATCACACCGGCCTGACCTTTCAGTTTGCGATCTTCAAGGCCGAGCCGCCGCTGACGGAGGCCGGCCGCGGCTTGATGGTCACCTACCGCGTCGACGACCTGGACGCCTTCGTGCGTCAGCTGGAGGCCGAGGGCCTGCGGCTCGAGCGCCTGACCCTGGCCTACGGCCGCTTCGCGCGCCTGCGCGATCCGGAGGGCAATCCGATTGAGCTATGGGCCCTGGACCAGGCGCCGCTGATCGACCTGCATCATCCCCCGGAACCCTGACGTGCGCCGGATCGCCGGGCTGCTGGCCCTGATGCTGGCCCTGGGCGGCTGCGCGCCGCCGGCCGCCACGCCGGCGGGCTCCCTGCTGACCCCGCTGCCGCCGCTGGCCACGGCCAGCGCCACCCCGCCGCCGGCCACACCCAGCCTCACGCCGGAGCCGGCCACCCCTACTCGGACCGTTCCAGCCGCCACGCCGGTTTCCACAGCCAGCACCACCCCGGCCGGCCGGGCCACGCCGGGGCGCACGCCGGCCACCCGCCCGCCGCAGCGCGGGACGGCCACGCCCGAGCCGGCCTGCCGCAACGACGCCGAATTCCTGGCCGACCTGACCGTGCCGGACGGCGCGCAGTTCCTGCCGGGGCAGACCTTTGTCAAAAAGTGGAGTGTGAAGAACAGCGGCGGCTGCGATTGGGGGCCGGGCTACCGGCTGGTGTTCGTCGGCGGCGAGGCGCTGACGGCGGCGCCCGGAGCCGCCGGCCAGACCGAGTTCGCACTCTACCCAGCGCGGGCCGGCGCGGCGGCGGTCTGGGAGGTGCCCATGCGCGCCCCGGATACGCCCGGCGAGTACGTCGGGCGCTGGCAGGCGCGTGACCCGCTGGGCAACTTATTCGGCGGCGTGGTCTTCATCAAGATCGAGGTCATCCCCCTGCCGGCGCCGCCGTAGGCGCCGCGTTACCGGCGCCGCTCAGCCGCGCCCTTCCAGCGGCTGGAAGCCCCGGCCCAGGATCTCCTGTGCCGGCGCCACCACCACGAAGGCATTGGGGTCCACGGTCCGCACGATGGCCTTCAGCCGCTCCATCTCCGTGATCGTGATCGCCACCATCAGCACATCGCGCTCCTGTTGTGCGTACATGCCGCGGCCATGCAGGGCCGTGGCGCCGCGCCGCAGGTCTTTCAGCACGTGGTCGGCGATGGCTTTGGGCTGGCTGGAGATGATCAGGGCCAGCAGCTGCTTGCGCCGCCGGAAGGCGCGCGCCTCAGTCTTTTCGGTCGGCACCTTGGGGGCCGCCTCGCTGTCGTGGACCTCCAGCGAACGCAGCAGCGGCCCCACCAGCGGCAGGCCGCCCACCTTGGGGAGCACCTCGCCCGAGGCCTGGGTCAGGCCGGCCGTCAGCAGGCCGATGGCGAAAATGACCACGTTGTACGCCACGCCGGCGGCCAGGATCACCCAGCCGGGCAGGCCCCCGATGGCCAGGCGGGCTACATACCCCTCCCAGGTTACGGCCGGAACCGGGTGCAGATAGGTCTTCAGCCCCCAGGCCAGCGCCAGGATGATGAAGATCCACAGGTAGTTGCGGCGCAGGCGCCGGCCGAAGGCCTCCCACATGCTGATCGGGAAATCGGGCTGGAGCAAGCTCTCGGCCAGGCTCTCGGCCCATTCCGGGCTGGGCGCGAAGGGCGGCACCAGCATGGCGGCGAAGAAGTCGGTCTCCATCAGCCGGGTGCGGTGCGCCCAGAGCTCATAGTAACGGTAGCGCCGGGCCTCGATCCACACGAACAGCGTCACCAGCAAAGTGTTGAGGATGATGACGGCGTAATGGTTCTCCGGCGCGGCCAGCACGAAGGAGATGGCCGCGCCAGTGGCCACCACCGCCCAGTTGGTGGTGGCATCCAGGCGCGTGCGCCAGATGTTGGAGCGCTGGATCTCGGCCCGGTAATAGTGGACCATGGCCGTGTTGAACTCCGGCGGGCGCATCTCGTACCCGCGGAAGGTCCAAACCGGTTCGCCGGCCGGCCGGCTGCTGTCTGAAGGCGGGGAGTCAGGTGGAGGCGGCGTGGACATGCGGCATGAGCCTCAATGGTTGATCTGGGCTTAGTTTACCCCTTTCGGCGGAGAGCGGGTGACGGACTGCGCCAGCGTCTTTGCGCGCGGCCGGCCTGGGTTTATATTAGAAGCACGCTCACTGCGCGCGGCCGGCGCTGTCCGGCGGGCGCGTTCCACCTCACAGGAGAACACGATGGACGGGATCAATTTCACGTTGACTGAAGATCAGCGCATGCTGCAGGATCTGGCGCGCGATTTCGCGCGCAACGAGATCGCGCCGCAGGCCGAGCACTATGATCACGCCAGCGAGTTCCCGTGGCCGATCCTCAAGAAGGCGCAGGCGGCCGGCCTGGTAGGCGTCAACATCCCGGCCGAGTACGGCGGCGCCGGCGCCTCGCTGTTCGAAGAATGCCTGGTGGGCGAGGCCCTCAGCTGGGGCTGCACGGGCATCAGCACCGCCTTGCTGATCAACAACCTGGCCTCCCTGCCGATCATCATCGCCGGCAGCGAGGAGCAGAAGAAGACCTGGCTGACGCGCCTGACCGAGGGCGGGCAGCTGGCCGCCTACGGCGTCACCGAGCCGGCGGCCGGCTCGGACGTGGCCGGCCTGCTCACCAACGCCACGCGCAAGGGCGATGAGTACGTCATCAAAGGCAGCAAGACCTTCATCTCCAACGCCTCGGTGGCCAACTTCGTCGTCGTCTTCGCCTACACCGACCGCAGCCAGAAGCACCGCGGCATGAGCGCCTTTGTGGTGGAGCGCGAGCGGGCCGGCTTCTCGGTCAGCAAGAAGTTCGACAAGATGGGCCAGCGCGCCTCCGACACGGCCGAGATCACCCTGGACGACGTGGTGGTGCCGGAATGCAACCGTCTGGGCCGCGAGGGCGACGGCTTCATGATCGCCATGAAGGTCTTCGACAAGAGCCGGCCGGCCGTGGCCGCGCAGGCGGTGGGCCTGGCCCAGCGCGCCCTGGACGAGAGCGTCAAGTACGCCAAGGAGCGCACGACCTTCGGCGTGCCCATCGGCAAGCACCAGGCCATCGGCCATCTGCTGGCCGAGATGGCCATGAACGTGGAGGCCGCCCGGCTGCTGGCCTGGCGTGCGGCCTGGGCCGTGGACCAGGGGCAGGCCAACACCAAGTGGGCGTCCTTCGCCAAAGCCTTCGCCGCCGATACGGCCATGCAGGCCGCCACCAACGCCGTCCAGGTCTTCGGCGGGTACGGCTACATGAAGGAGTACCCGGTGGAGAAGCTCATGCGCGATTGCAAGGTCTTCCAGATCTACGAAGGCACCAGCCAGATCCAGCGCAACATCATCGCGCGCGAGCTGCTGGCCTGACCGCCTCCCGCGCGACAGCCCCGTCGGCCGGCGCCCCTGCGCCGGCCGACGCGTTTAAGGGCGCGCTTCTCCGCCGGTGCGGTCCGGGCAACGAACGCCATCCGGCGCTAACTTGCGACCGCGGCGGGCCGGCCGCTAGACTGGGCGCCATGCTGGCCAAGGTTCACTCCTGCGCGGTCGTCGGCCTGGATGGGGCGGTGGTGGAGGTGGAGGTCGATACCGCCAACGGCCTGCCGAGTTTTACCGTGGTGGGCTTGCCGGACGCGGCCGTGCAGGAGAGCCGCGAGCGCGTGCAGGCCGCCATCCGCAACACCGGCTATTTCTTTCCCCAGAAGCGCCTCACCGTCAACCTGGCGCCGGCCGCCCTGCGCAAGGAAGGCCCGGCCTATGATCTGCCTATCGCCCTGGGGGTGCTGGCGGCGGCCGGCCAGATCCAGCCCGAGGCCCTGGACCGGACCCTGATCGTGGGCGAGCTCTCGCTGGACGGCCTGGTGCGGCACGTACGCGGCGTGCTGCCGATGGCGGCCCTGGCGCGCGCGCAGGGCTATCGCACGCTCTTCGTCCCGGAGCCGGATGCGCGCGAGGCGGCCCTGGTGCCGGATGTGGCCGTGCTCCCGGTTCGGCACCTGCGCGAGGTGGTGGAGCACCTGGCCGGGGCCCGGCCTCTGGCGCCGCTGGCCGGGCAGGCCGAATTGGGCGGCGAGCCGGCCTGGACGCCGACCGATTTCGCCGACGTCAAGGGCCAGGAGCACGTCAAACGGGCGCTGGAGGTGGCGGCGGCCGGCGGGCACAACGTGCTCCTGGCCGGCCCGCCCGGCGCCGGCAAGACCCTGCTGGCGCGGGCGCTGCCCGCGATCCTGCCGCGCCTGACGATTGACGAAGCCCTGGACGTGACCCGCATCTACTCGGTGGCTGACCAGCTGCCGGCCGGCACGCCCCTGGTCCAGCACCGGCCCTTCCGCGCGCCCCATCACACGATCTCAATGGCCGGCCTGGTCGGCGGCGGCAACGGCCCGCGGCCGGGCGAGATCTCGCTGGCGCACCGCGGCGTGCTCTATCTGGATGAATTGCCCGAGTTTGCGCAAAAGACCCTGGAGGTGCTGCGCCAGCCGCTGGAGGATCACGTGGTCACTATCGCGCGGGCGCGCGGGGCCCTGACTTTCCCGGCTAACTTCATGCTGGTGGCGTCGATGAATCCCTGCCCGTGCGGCTACTTCGGCGATGCGGCCCGCGCCTGCACCTGCGCGCCGGCCACCGTCACGCGCTATCAGAAGCGCATCTCCGGGCCGCTGCTGGATCGGATCGACATTCATGTGGAAGTGCCACGGGTGGATTACGCCCGGCTCACCGACCGCCGCCAGGGCGAGCCCTCGGCCGTGGTGCGGGCCCGGGTGGAAGCCGCGCGCGAGCGCCAGCGCACCCGCTTCGCGGGCCAGGGCCTGGCCGCCAACGCCGACATGCGGCCGGCCGATCTGCGCCAGCACGCCCGGCTGGACGAGGCCGGCGCGGCCCTGCTCAAGGCGGCTATGGCGCAGCTGGGCCTGACGGCCCGCGCCTTCCACCGCGTGCTTAAGCTGGCGCGCACCATCGCGGACTTGGCCGGCGCCGAGTCCATCCAGCCCGCGCACCTGGCCGAGGCCATCCAGTACCGGCCGCGCCAGTCGTCGTGAAGCCGTCTCCGTCCCAGCTTCAGCCCGCCCCGACAAACTCCAGGCCCCGCAGCAAAGCGGCCGCGTAGGCCGGCGTATAGTCGTGCGTGGCCTCCGGAACTGTCTCCACTTCCACGGCCAGCCCGGCTGCCCGCAGTTGGTCGGCGAGAGCGCGGATCTCCACCACGTTGATGGCGTCGTCCTGGGCGCCGACGATGAAGTAGCCGCGCAGGCCGCGCCCACGCGCCGGGCCGAGCGCCGCCTGCAGGGCCTGCGGCTCCTCCAGGAACGGGACGGCCGGGCCGTTGACGACGAAGCCGCGTACCGGCAGGGCGCCCGTCAACGCCATCTGGATGGCGATCAGGCCGCCCATCGAGTGGCCGGCCAGGACCACGCGGCCGGCGTCAAAGGTCAAGCGCTCGCGCAGTTCTGCGAAGCGGGCCTGGACGTCGGCCTGGGCCTGCGCCAGGTCATCCCAAACGTACGCGCCCGTGAACATCGCCTGCGTGGACTGGGGCACGGCCAGCGCCCAGCCGGCGGTGACCGCGGCCTGCCAGAAGGGCAGGGTGGCGGCGGCGGTGCGCTGGTTGCCGTGCAGGGCCAGGAGCAGCGGCGGGGCGGCGGAGTGCCCGGCCGGCAGGTGGGTGAGCATGATCGGCGCGGTGGCGGCCGCTGCCTCGGCCGCACGGGAAGCCGTCACCAGCTGCTCAAAGGCCGGGTCGCCCTGCAGCGGTTTGAAGGAAGGGCTGGCCCGCCACAACGTCTGACCGTACCACAGCCCGTCGGCCAGCGCCTGCTCGGCGATCTGATACACCAGCTGGCGCTGCTCCACGCGCGCGGCCGCGCACATGCGCCAATAATCGGCCAGCGGGCGATCAGCCGGGAAGCGCGGGCCTTCGCGCGTCACCAGCTCCAGGGCCGCCGCGAACTCCTGGTTCTGGAATAGCTCGATCAATCGTTGGGACAGGGCGTCAAAGGTCGCGAAGGTCATGGGCCTCCCAGGTCTGCCAATCGTCGCCGTCCCGGATCATTGCAGGAACACACGCTCCGGGTCCACCACGTCGCGCAGGATCCGCAGCTCCTCGGCGGTGGGCACCGGCGTCTCAACGGCCTCGTCGAGGTCCAGGGCGAAGCCCGTCTCGGCGGCGACGGCCGGAGCCGTGAGGCCGGGATGAAAGCTGGCCAGGTACATCGCGTGCGTGTCCGGCCGGAAGCGCATCACGCCGAGCGTGGTCACCACGGCGGCCGGGCCGCCCCAGCGCAGGCCGGCCGCCTGCCGGCTCGCGCCGCCCCGCAGCCAGCCAGGGCTGGTGATGTAATCCACCTGTTCTGGAAAACGGCGCTTCTCGTGCCGGGCGATGATGACCGTGCGGCGGGCCAGGCAGGCGATGTCGCAGGCGCCGCCGCTGCCCGAGAAGCGCACCTTGGGTCGGCGCGGGTCGGCGCCGATGGCGGTGCTGTTGATATTGCCGAAGCGGTCCACCTGGGCGCCGCTCAGGAAACCGACGTCGACGCGGCCGGCCTGCAGCCCGTAGGAGAAGACCTCAAACAGGCCGGCCGCCATGGCCGCGCCGCGCATCACGCGCGGATCGCCCACCGACATGGGCAGGTGGGCCAGCTGGCTGGCGGCGGTGCCGGCCTCAAAGATCAGGCAGCACTGCGGGGCGTGCGCGCGCTGGGCCAGCATGGAGGCCAGCATCGGCAGGCCGGTGCCGGCGAAGACCACCTCGCCGTCGGCGATCTCGCGCGCGGCGGCCACGGCCATCAGCTCGGTCAGGGAAAAAGCGGGGGTGGTCATGGGTCCAGCCTCCGGCGTTTCAGATCGGGGCGGTAGCCATAGGCTGGGTCGGCGCGCAGGCCCTCCAGCCGGGCGGCGCCGCCGACGGCGGCCAGGTAGCCGGCGTGGTCGCGCACGCCGGAGATGAACTGCTCCAGGTACGCGGCGTAGGCGGCCTCGTCCTCGGCGCTCTCGTGATACAGCTTGAGCTGGCGCGGGTCGTAATCGTAATAGTTGAAGACCGCGTAGGGATGCGCGCCCCACGGCACATGGCAGACGTGCTGGACGGCGAAATAGGGCAGGGGGTTGCGCTCCGGCTCGCGGCGCAGCTCCGCGTCGTCCACGATCTCCTCGGCCGTGACGATCACAACCTCGGCGCACAGCGCCTGCTGCACATCGGCGAAGGTCTGGCCCTCCAGCCGGATTGTGCCCTGCGGGCTGGCCTTCTGGACATGCAGGACCGCGAACTCGGTGTGGATGGCCGGGACGAGCACCAGCCGCTCGCCGGGGTTGAACGGCGATTCGATCACGGCCGCCTTTTTGGCCGGCGTGCGCGGGTCGGCGGCGCGTTGTTCGGGCGTCAGAGCCTCCCGGGCGAGCACGTCGCTGCCGAGCAGGCTGCGGATCGGCATAAAGGGCAGGCCCAGCGCGCCGGCCGTGAAGCGCGAGACCATGGCGAAGTTGCTGTAGTCCTCCCACTCAATCTGGCCGCGCTCAACGGCGCGGCGCCAGCGCGGGCCGACAGTGTTGAAGGCCTCGTCGGCTTCATAGGCCAGCTCCACGCGTTTCACGCAGCCGGCCCCAATCAGCATGTCCCAGTCGCCGCCCGGCGAATGCCCAAAGAGATACAGATCCCGCCGCCGGCGCCGGATCAGCTCGTATACCAGCGCCATCGGGTGGCGCTGCGTCGTGAAGCCGCCCAGGGATAAGCTAGCGCCGTCCGGGATGAGCGCGGCCGCAGCCGGCAGGCTGATCAGTTTATCCGGCATCGGTTGTCCTCCAGGGCAGGTGGCCTGTCCCCGAGTGTACCGGATTTCCCGCCCCGGCGCCTGCGGCAGCCGCATTTTCCTTGACAAGGCCCTCCCGCTCGGCTAAAATCCAGCCCACAAATCAGGAGCCGGCGTGCTCACAACAGAATGCCGAGATAGCTCAGTTGGTAGAGCACGCGACTGAAAATCGCGGTGTCCCCAGTTCAATCCTGGGTCTCGGCACTGCCGCTCGCGCTGAGCGCGAGCACGCTTGCGGGCGTGGTTCAGTGGTAGAACGTTTCCTTGCCAAGGAAAAGATCGTGGGTTCGAATCCCATCGCCCGCTCTACCGCACAATAGCCGCTGACGAAAGTCAGCGGCTATTTTTTTCGCCACACCTCGGCGGCTGAAGTTGAGGCCATGCCCCAGTGAGCGGCCCTGAAAACCAGGGCCGCTGTCTTTTCATCGTTCCCCTCGGCGTGCGATTGCGACTCTCTTCACATGAGCGGCCTCACCTGCGCAAAAGTACTATTGTGGTCTGGTTTGGAACTGCGATAATTCATACCGTATTACTCCTTTACACGGGCGGGTTCTTTCTCTCAATAGCACATCTGAATAGTTCAAGCTACGGGCTGGCTTGAGACTGCCTCCGATCCCGGCGGCCGGCCCTTCTTCCTTGACGTAGGCAGCGCATGGAATATCGGGTCAGCCAGTCTAATGGCCGTCTCCCCACCCTCCGCCGCGTGCGTTGGCTGATTGTGCTCGGCTGGTCCGTGGCCGTCCTGCTTGCCCTCGCCGGCAGCCTCTCCCCGCTCACGGCCTATGCTTTCTGGCCGGGCCTCTTCCTCAATGTGTTCACCTTCCCAGTCGGCCTCTGGTGCCTGTTGGCGGTGCTGCCTCGGGCTCAGCCTTTTCCGGTGCGCGCTGATGCGCAGTGGCGCTGGCATGCCCAACTGGCGCGCCAATTGATCCTGCACCAGGAATGGGATGAGCTGACTGGCGTGGTGGCGCACCTGCCGTTGTATTACCTGCCAGTTGAGGCCGCCGCGCTGTATCTGTACGATCACCGCCGGCCCGGCCTGGAGTGCGTGCGCGTGGTGGGCCGGCTGCGCGATTCGGTCTGGCCCGGCCCGCTGCCGGCCGGGGACGTGTGCGAGACGTGTCTGGCCGGCCGGCCGCGCCAGCTGCACCAGGCCGCCGCCTGTCCGTTCTTTGGCGCGTCGGGCGCCCCGAATACCGCCGAGTACTGCCTGCCGCTCGAGTGCGGCAATCTCCTCATCGGTGTGCTGCGCTTTCGCTGCCAACCCGGGATGGCCCTGAACCCCGAGGCGGTCGATTTCCTCAACCGCGCGGCCTCGGATGTAGCGTTGGCCCTGGTGCTGGCCCTGGCCCGCCCGCAGGAGCTGGCCCAGGCGCGCACCGCCGCGCAGTTGGACGAACGGCGCTACGTGGCCTTCGAGCTGCACAACTCGCTCGCCCAGCAGGTGGGCTATCTGCACCTCAACCTGGACCGGCTGGCGATCGACGGCCAGCGCATCCCCGAGCCGGCGGTGCGCCAGGAGCTGGAGCGCATGCGCGCCGTGGCCGACGACGCCCACCAGGTCATCCGCGGCCTGCTTACACGCTTGCGCACGGACGGGCATTTTGACCTGTCCAGCGCCATCGCTGATTACAGCCAGGCGGTGGCCCGCCAGGCGGACCTGCAGGTTGACCTGACGATGGAAGGCCGGCCGCGGCGCCTGCCCCCGGGTGTGAGCTACGGGGTCTTCGGCCTGGTGCGCGAAGGCTTGAATAACGTCGAGCGCCATGCCCAGGCGCAGCGCGTGCAAATCGCCGTGCAGTGGACGCCTGAAGTGCTGCGCGTACGGGTGGCCGATG
>JAEURL010000343.1 GCA_016789165.1 Anaerolineales bacterium
TCACTTCACTCAATCAGGAGCCGCCATGTCCCCCTCCACCGCCCGCGCCTTGCCGGTCTTCTATCTCGTCAGCCTGGGAGAATTCGTGTCCCTGCTCGGCTCCAGCCTCACCAGCTTCGGGTTGGGCGTGTGGGCCTACCAGCATTCGCACTCGGCCACGCAATTCGCCTTGATCTCGCTCTGCGCGGTCCTGCCCGGCCTGCTGCTCGGGCCGCTGGCCGGCACGCTGGTGGACCGCTGGGACCGGCGGTTGGTCATGTTGGCCGCCGACCTGGGGGCCGGCCTGACCACGCTGGCCATCGCCCTGCTGCTCCTGACCGGGCGGCTGGAGGTCTGGCACATCTACATTACGGCCGCCGTCAGCGCCGCATGCGGGGCCTTCCAGTTGCCGGCCGCCGCCGCCTCGGTGACGCTGCTGGTGCCCAAGGACAAGCTCAGCCAGGCCAGCGGCCTGATGCAGCTTGGGCAGGCCGTGGCCCAGATCGTGGCGCCGGCGCTGGCGGGAGCCCTGCTGCTCTGGGTGGGCCTGCCCGGCATCCTGCTGATCGACTGCGCCACCTTCCTGGCCGCCGTGGGGGTGCTGGCCGCGGTGCGGTTCCCCCCGCTCCAGCGCAGCGCCGAGGCCAAGGCCCACAGCGGCTCGCTCATCCGCGAGACGCTCTACGGCTGGCGCTACATCCTGGCGCGGCCTGGCCTGGTGGCCATGCTGGCGCTGGTGGCCGCCACCAACTTCTGCCTGGCCGTGGTGAGCGCCCTGTTCACGCCCCTGATGCTGACCCTCACCACCCCGGACCGGCTGGGCCAGGTGATGACCGTCGGCGGGCTGGGGATGCTGGCGGGCAGCGTCACGCTGAGCGTGTGGGGCGGGCCGAAGCGCCGCATCCACGGCGTGCTGGGCTTCCTGGCCCTGGCCGGCTTTTCCATCCTGCTGGGCGGCGCCAGCCCGTCGGTGCCCGTGATCGCCGGCGCCGCCTTCGGCTTCTTCTTCGCCCAGCCGCTGATCCACGGCGCGCTGCAGGCCATCTGGCAGGCCAAGACCGCGCCCGACGTGCAGGGCCGGGTGTTTGCGGCCCGCAACATGTTCGCCACCCTGATGTCGCCGCTGGCCTTCGGCCTGGCCGGGCCGCTGGCGGACCGCGTCTTTGAGCCCTTGCTGGCGCCCGGCGGGGCGCTGGCCGGCAGCGTGGGGCAGCTCATCGGCGTGGGCGCCGGGCGCGGGATCGGCCTGATCTTCATCGGGATGGGCCTGCTGGCGGTGGCGGCCACCGTGGTAGGCTATCTCTATCCGCGCCTGGCGCGTGTGGAAGACGAGCTGCCCGACGCGGTCCCGTCGGCGGCGTAGCGCCGGCCCAGCCCGGGGAGGTCCCATGTTCACCTTGAGCGAACCGTACGCCCCGCGGCCCGTGCGCTTTCTGGAGTTGTGGGAGGCGGCCGGCTGGCGGCTGAAGCTTTACAGCCTGGCCTACCAGCGCCCCCTCATCCGCCCGGAGCTGGTGCCGCTGGCCAAGGACCTGGCCAGCGCCCGCCTGCGGGCCTCAGCAGCCGGCCAGCCCCACTACCACGTCGGCTTTGTGGGCATCAATGACGGGCGCGGCGCGGTCTTCATCTTTGTCGATTTCTGGGCGGACGAGAACGAATTGCACCATCACGTCTATGTGGCGCCCAAGGATCAGCCGGACCAGTTGACCTACCGGACCCCCTCCGGCCTGAGTGCCTGCGTCTGGGATCTCGGGCTGCAGGCCTTTGAGCGCCAGGCCTGGATCAGCACCATGCTGGCCAACCCGGCCGGCCCCGACCTGGAGCAATACCTGGCCACGCGCCTCAACGCCGATCTCTAAAGCCGAGGCCGGACCAACCGGCCGGGCGCCGCTAATGCGGCGCCTACGCTTTTGGCAATAGAATTCCTTACTATGTTGCGCGTTCTGCTTGCCTCTCCCTACCCGGCCATGCGGGCCGGCCTGCGCGCCCTGCTGGAAGGCGAGGCCCCGGCCGGCCTGACCGTGGTGGGCGCCGCCGAGGCCGCCGAGGCGGCCGAAGACTGGGCGCGGGCCGCCCGGCCGGACGTGATCGTGTATGACCTGGCCCTCGATCAGGACGAGGACCTGAGCGGGCTGTGGCGGCTGCAGCAGGCGGCGCCGGCGGCCGCCGTCCTGGCCCTGGCGGACAGCGGCGCCCACGGCCGGATGGTGGCGGCCCTGCAGGCGGGGGCGCGCGGCTGCCTGGCCAAGACCGTGGGCGGCGCGGAACTGGCCGAGGCCGTGCTGGACCTGGCGGCCGGCGAGACCATCGTGCCGCCGGCGACCACGGCGGCCCTGCTCGGCCGGCTGCGCGGCGAAGCGCCCGCGGTCAGCCTGTCGCCGCGCGAGGCGGACGTGCTGCGCGGGGTGGCGGCCGGCCAAACCAACAAGGCCATCGCCCTGAAGCTGGGCATCAGCGAGCACACCGTCAAATTCCACCTGGGCGGCGCGATGACCAAGCTGGGCGCGGCCTCGCGGGCGGAGGCCGTCGCCAGCGCCCTGCGGCTCGGCCTGATCTCGGTCTAGCCCCGCCCCCCCATTTGGTTAGGCCGCCGGACGCCGGACGGGGGAGGCGCGGCCGGGCCGGCCCGTGTTACTGTGCAGACAGATCACTCAGGCACAGCGAGGAGTATGCCCATGGAGCTGCAACAGTTTTCCGACGCCCTGGCCGCCGCCGTGGAAAAGGCCGGCCGCTGGACCGTGACCGTGGACGCCCGGGGCCGGATCCCGGCGACCGGTGTAGTGTGGAGCGCGGATGGCGAGATCCTGACGGCCGATCACGTGGTGCGCCGCGACGAGGACATCCGCGTGGTGCTGCCGGACGGCGCCGAGCACAAGGCCCGGCTGGTGGGGCGCGACCCGTCCAGCGACCTGGCGCTGCTCAAGATCGAGGCGGCCGGCCTGGCCACGCCGGAGCCGGCCGAGGTCAAGCTGGGTCACCTGGTCCTGGCCCTGGGCCGGCCGGACGACCTGCAGGCCGCGCTCAGCAACGTGGTGGCGCTGGGCGGGCCGGTGCGCGGGGCCTTCCGCCATCTAGAGGCCTATATTCAGACCGACGTGACCATGTTCCCGGGCTTCTCGGGCGGGCCGCTGGTGGACGTAAGCGGCCGGCTGGCCGGGTTGAACAGCAGCGCCCTGGCGCGCGGCGCCAGCATCGCGGTGCCGGCCGCCGCCGCCCGGCAGGTGGCGGACACCCTGCGCCAGCATGGGCACATCCAACGCGGCTACCTGGGGCTGAGCAGCCAGCCGGTGCCGCTGCCGGAGGCCATTGCCGCACAGGCCGGCCAGGCCGGCGGCCTGATGATCATCGGCGTGGAGAAGGGCAGCCCGGCCGAGCAGGGCGGGCTGCTGCAAGGGGATGTGCTGATCGGCCTGGGCGGCCAGCGCGTGGCCGAGGTGGAGGCCCTGCACGCCGCGCTGGGCCCGCGCTCGGTCGGCCAGCCGGCTGAGGTGCGCGTAGTGCGCGGCGGGCAGATCGTCACGCTCACGGTTACGGTCGGCGCGCGCCCGTAACTCCCCCCGCACGGATTAAATACGACGGCCCCTGGCGGATTGCCAGGGGCCGTTTGCGTGCGGAAGGCTTTCAGCCGGCGCTGCCGGTGCCCCCCTCGGCCGCGGGGGCCGTCTGCTTGCTGGACAGGAACTTCATCATCGTGGTCCCGCAGACCGGGCACTTCCCCTTCAGGGCCTGCTTGCCGTTCTTCACGGTCACCACCTGGCCTTCGTTCACCGGGCGCGTCGCCTTGCACTTCACACAGTACGCCTCGGCGTTCGCGGGCACCGGCCGGGACGGGGTCTCAGGTAAAGCCATTGCATCATCTCCTTGCTGGATAGCGGATGAGGTGGGCGGTCCGCTCAAAAAATGCTACCACACGCATAATCACGCCACAAGTTTACGATAATCACGGGAACATAAGTTCTAAAACGGCCACTTTCTTGACTTGGCCTCTGCGGATGTGCTATAAGGCAGGCGCTTCATCTGAGAGCAATCCACTGACGCCCGGCCCAGCCGGCGTCTCCCATCCCGTCAAGGCAGACTACGGCATGCTACGCGAGCGCGTTTCCGACGACATCTACGTCTTTGCCAGCGATCTCTACGCCCATGTGACGGCCGGCGCCGTCGTGTACTCGGACGGGGCGGTGCTGATCGACACCCTGGCCTTCCCGTCCGAGACCGAGCAGATCCGGGATTTCCTGGAGAACCGGCTGGGCGCCCAGGTGCGCTACGTCATCAACACCCACTACCACGCCGACCATACCAACGGGAACTGCCTGTTCCCCAGGGCCGAGATCGTGGGCCACCGGCTGTGCCGGGAGCGGCTCGATACGACCGGCCGGACCGGCCTGGAGCGCGCCCGGCAGCAGTCGCCGGCGCTGGCCGGCCTGGAGATCGCCCTGCCGAAGATCCTGCTGGCCGACGGCCCGCTCTTCCTGCACCTGGGCAAGAAGACCCTGCAGCTCTTCCACACGCCCGGCCACTCCTTTGACTCCATCTCGGTGCTCCTGAAGGAGGACCGCATCCTGTTCGCGGGCGACATGATGATGCCCCTGCCCCATATCGTGGACGGCGACATCGACGACCTGACCCGCTCGCTGCAGGTCATCCCGACGATGGGGCTGGAAAACGTCATCCAGGGCCACGGCGAGGTGGTGCTGCGCGGCGAGATCGACGACGCCGTGCGCTCCAACCTGCGCTACCTGGAGAACCTGCGCAAGCGGGTGGAGCAGGCCATCAAGCGCGGCCGGCCGCGCGAGGCCATGCGCGAGATCGACGTCGAAGCCTGCGGCAAAAGCCGCATCGCCCTCAACGGGCTGGTGACCCAGCTCCACACGGCCAACTGCCTGGCGCTGTATGACCGGCTCACCCGGGGCGGGCCGGCGCCGGCCGCCGGCAGCCCAGCCCGGTGACCCCCCAGCAGCTCCTGGAAGCCATCGCCGCCCTGCCGGACGCCGACCGCCAGAGCCTGTTTGGGCGCCTGCGCGAGGTCTACGGCGAGACGCTGCGCGGGCCGGCGCCCCAGGCGACCGCGCAAAGCGATTGGGACGGCCAGGTGGATTACCTGCTCGTCTTCGACGGCGGCAGCCGGGGCAACCCCGGCGCCGGCTACGGCAGCTACGCCATCTTCGACGCCACCGGCGCCGGCTTCACCATCCGGCTGAGCTTTGAGGCCGGGCCGCTGACCAACAACGAGGCCGAGTACCAGACCCTGCTGGCGGCCCTGCGCGACCTGGGGCGGCGCCTGGGCCGGCGCGCGGCGGCCACCACCCTGAAGATCACGGGCGACAGCCAGCTCGTCCTCCGGCAGCTCGCCGGCGACTGGGAGGCCCGCGACGACCGCATGCGGGCCCTGCGCGACGAGGCGCGGGCGGCGCTGGCGCCGTTCAAGGGCTACCGCCTCAGCCAGCGGCCGCGCGAAGAGATCGTCCGCATCCTGGGCCATTAGGCCCGGCCGGCCGGCGGGGCGCCCGCGCCCGCCCCGCTTGGCCCTCAACATCGGCGTCTTCCCCGTCTGTGGTGTGAGTTATGAACCCTGCCATTCAACTTAACCAGCTCACCAAGGTCTATCAAGTCCCGGAGCGGGAGGCCGGCCTGGGCGCGGCCGTCCGCAGCCTGGTGCGCCGCCGCTTCCGGGCTGTGAAGGCCGTGGACGCCATCTCCTTCACCATCGCGCCCGGCGAGGTGGTGGGCTTCCTGGGCCCCAACGGCGCCGGCAAGACCACCACCCTCAAGATGCTGGCCGGCCTGCTCTACCCCAGCGCCGGCCAGGCCACGGTGCTCGGCCACGTCCCGCAGAAGCGCGCCCGCGCCTTCCTGAGCCAGATCGCGCTGGTGATGGGCAACCGCAACCAGCTGCAGTGGGATATCCCGGCCCTGGATTCGTTCGAGCTGAACCGCGCCATCTACAGCCTGAACCCGGCCGAGTTCCGGCGCACACGCGATGAGCTGGTGGCGATGATGGAGGTCGGCGACCTGGTGAAGAAGCCGGTCCGCAACCTGTCGCTTGGCGAGCGCATGAAGATGGCGGTCATCGGCGCCCTGCTCCACCGGCCGCAGGTGCTCTTCCTGGACGAGCCCACCCTGGGCCTGGACGTGACCATGCAGCGCCGCCTGCGCACCTTTGTGGCCGAGTACAACCGCCGCAGCGGGGCCACGGTCCTGCTCACCAGCCACTACATGGCCGACGTGGAGGCGCTCTGCCGGCGCGTGATCGTTATCCACCACGGACAGCTGTTGTACGACGGCGATCTGGCCGGCCTGGCCGAGCGCTTCGCGGCCTACAAGACCATCGGCGTCACGCTGGGCGACGCGCGCGAGCCGGCCGCCGTGGATTGGTCCGTCTTTGGCGAGCTGGTGGAGCAGGACGGCGCGCACGTCAAGCTGCGGGTGCCCAAGGCCGAGACCGCCCGCCTGACCGCCCAGCTGCTGGCTGAACTGCCCGTCAGCGACCTGACGGTGGAGGAGCCGCCGGTGGAAGACGTCATCGAGCGCGTCTTCACCAGCGGCTCGGCGGAGAAGCAGCCGTGAAACAGCTGCTGGATTACTACTGGCAGACCATGAAGACGGCCGTGATGGTGGAGTTCCAGTACGCCACGGCCCAGTACTTCTACATGATCGGGATGGTGGCCGAACCGGTGGTGTACCTGGTGGTCTGGACCACCATCGCCCAGGCGCAGGGCGGCACGGTGGGCGGCTACACGGCCGGCCAGTTCGCGGCCTACTACATCGTCTGGACGCTGGTCCGCAACATGAACATCGTCTTCACGCCGTACGGCTGGGAGTGGCGCATCCGCGAGGGCCAGTTGAGCGGCATGTTGCTGCGC
>JAEURL010000344.1 GCA_016789165.1 Anaerolineales bacterium
CCCTGGCCCTGACCTGGATCGCGGTTACGCCGTCGGTGGACCATCTGGGCGCGCTGTACGCGGCCGTGTTCGTGGCCGGCCTGGCGCGCGGCTTCGCCGACCCGGCCGCCTCCGCCTTTGAGGCCCAGGTGGTGCCGCGCGAGCTGTATGTGAACGCCTCCACCTGGTCCGGCAGCGTCTGGCAGGCGACCTCTATTCTCGGGCCGGCGTTGGGCGGCGTGATCTACGCCGGGTGGGGGGCGGCCGCTGCCTACGGCTGGGTGGCCGGCCTGTTGGCGCTCTCCGGGCTGAGCATGGCCCTGATCCGGCCCAAGCCGCTGCCGGTCGTCAGCCACACCGAATCGATCTGGAGCAGCATCGCGGCCGGCGTGCGCTACGTCTGGCACCACCAGGTGCTGCTGGGCTCGATGGCGCTGGATCTGTTCGCGGTGCTGTTCGGCGGGGCGGTGGCGCTGCTGCCGATTTTCGCCAGCGACATCCTGCGGGTGGGGCCGAGCGGCCTGGGCCTGCTGGCGGCGGCGCCCGCGGTGGGCGCGCTGGCCAGCATGTTGTGGACGGCCCGGCGCCCGCCGGTGCGGCACGCCGGCCGCCTCTTGCTGACGGCCGTGGCCGGCTTCGGTCTGGCTATGCTGGTGTTTGCGTGGTCGCGCGTCTTCTGGCTGTCGCTGGCGGCGCTGGCGGTGAGCGGCCTGTGCGATGGGCTCAGCGTGGTGATCCGCGAGACCATCCTGCGCTTGCACTCGCCGGACGCCCTGCGCGGGCGCATCGCGGCCGTCAGCTGGATCTTCATCGGCTCGTCCAACGAGATCGGGGCATTCGAAAGCGGGCTGGCCGCCGGTTGGCTGGGGCCGGTGCCGGCCGTCTGGCTGGGCGGCCTGGTCACGCTGCTGGTGGTGGCGGTGACGGCCGTGGCGGCGCCGGAGCTGCGCGCCCTGCACCTGGACCCGGCCGCGCCGGCGCCGGCGGCCGGGCCGGCGGCCGAGCCGGGCTGAGGGGCGATCCAGCGGCGGGATAAAAAGAACGCAGCCTTTTGGCGTTCACCAAAAGGCTGCGTTCCACCGCGCATGTCACTGGCGGACCCGACGGGATTCGAACCCGCGGTCTCGGCCTTGACAGGGCCGCGTGTTGGGCCAGCTACACCACGGGTCCAGTAAAGCGCCGCGAGATATTACCACACGCGATTCGGCGCGTCAATCCCATTTTTCACAAAGAGCCTCAGGTCAGCGCGGCGCGCACGGCGGCCACCGTGCGATCCACATCCGCGGCCGTGATCCAGGCGTGCGTGACCATCCGAATGCGGCTCCAGCCTTCGATAAGGATGCCGGCCGGCCGCACGGCCTCGGCCAATTGCGCCGGCGTCAACTTGGCGTCCGCGCGCATTGAGAAGTAGACCATGTTGGTGGCCGGCGCCGCGGCGTCCAGCACAATGCCCGGCACCGCGCCCAGGCCGGCCGCCAGCCGGCGCGCGTGGGCGTGGTCGTCTTCCAACCGCTCGATCATCTGCTCCAGCGCCACCAGGCCGGCCGCCGCCAGCACCCCGGCCTGGCGCATGCCGCCGCCCAGCATCTTGCGGTAGCGGCGGGCCTCGGCGATAAACTCGGCCGACCCGCACAGCAGCGAGCCGACCGGCGCGCTCAGGCCCTTGGACAGGCAGAACATCACCGAGTCGGCCGGGCCGGCCAGGTCCGCGGCCGGCACGCCCTGCGCCACGGCGGCGTTGAACAGGCGCGCGCCATCCAGGTGCAGCTTGAGGCCGTGGCGCCGTGCCAGCGCCGCCACGCTGCGCGTGTACTCGGCTGTCAGCGGCACCCCGCCGCAGATGTTCTGGGTATTCTCCAGGCAGATCAGGCGGGTGCGTGGGTGGTGGACGTCTTCTTCGCGGATGGCGTCTTCAATATCGGCCAGGGCCAGGGTGCCGTCCGGCTGGTTGCGCACCACGGCCGCCGACAGGCCGGCCAGAGCCGCCATCCCGCCGACCTCGTTCAGATAGATGTGGGATTGGTCGCCCAGGATCACGTCGGCGCCGCGCCCGCAGTGGGTGAGCAGGGCGGTCAGGTTGCCCATGGTGCCCGAGGCCACGAACAGGCCGGCGGCATGCCCGGTCAGCGCGGCGGCGCGTTCCTGCAGCCGGTGGATAGTCGGGTCGTCGTCGAAAACGTCGTCGCCGACGGCGGCCTGGGCCATGGCCGCGCGCATGGCCGGCGTGGGGTGGGTGACCGTGTCGCTGCGGAAATCGATCAGGCCGTTGTCGAAGCTCATGGTGTTAGGGTTTTCCGAAGGTACTCCACCAGGGACGGCAGACCGGCGATGAGCGCGCCGCCCAGCAGGGTGAAGTAGGCAATCTGCCACAGGCAGCCGGCACAGCCCAGGCCCAGGCCCCACTTCGCGCGCCGGCCCGCGCCCGGATCGGCGGGGTCAGCCGCACGCCGGCCCAGCCAGCCGCCCACCAGGGCCAGCGCCGCAAAGGGCAGGCCGAGCAGGGTGGTGACGAAGAAGGGCGCGAGCGAGAGCGCCAGCCAGACCCCGCCGGAGATCAGGCTGAGGGTGGCCCACCACCGGGCGGACGGGCTGGGGGCGCGCATCACTCATCCACCGCCGGCCGGCGCCGGACAGCCGATCTCAATACTTCCGCACCAGGGCTTTGTAGGTGTCCGGCTCGCGGTTCTGCAGAGTCTGGAATTCCTCGCGCCGCTGGCGGACTTCGTTCAGGTCCACGCGCGCCACGCAATAGCCCTCGGCCGGCTCGTTGGTTTTGGGGTCCACCTCGCCGGCCAGGGTGGCGTAGACCTGGCCGCGCGGGCCGACGATGGTGGTGTCGCCGAAGAAGGAATAAGTGACGTCGTCGCCGACGCGGTTGGCGGCGGCCACAAAGACGGCGTTCTCGTACGCCCGCGCCAGGACGTAGGTGCGCCACTCGTCGCGGTGCGGCTTCTCCCAGTTGGCGCACACAATCAGCAGCTCGGCGCCGTCCAGGCCCAGGCTGCGCGCCGCCTCGGGAAAGGCCAGGTCATAGCCGGAGAGCAGGCCCACGTTGCCGAACTGGGTCTCCAGCAGCGGATACTTGTAGCCGGCCCGGAAGGCCATGCGCTCCTCGCCCTTCAGGTGGACCTTGTGATAATCGCCGATCAGTTCGCCGTCCGGGCCGATCAGCACCACCGAGTTGAAGATGATCGATTCGACTTTCTCTTTGGAGGGCAGGCCGAAAGCGATGTGGACCCCGAACTCCTGGGCGCGCTGGGCCATCACGTTGACGGCCGGCCCCGGCACGCGCTGGGCCAGGTCCGTGAAGCGCACGCCCAGCTCGTAGCCGGTAGTGATCAACTCGGGAAAGATGATCAAGTCAACTTTCTGCTGGCCCGCGATCTTGGCCACCAGGTCGGACATCTTGGCCAGGTTCTCTTCCACTTCGCCGAGTTTGGGCTTCATCTGCACCGCGGCGATGGTCACTTCACGCATAAGGGCTCCTTGGGGGGAAATCGGTCCGATTTTATCATTTCCTGAGCGTTTCGAGCACCTGTTCTAGGTCCGCCGGCACCGGCGCCGTGAAGGTGCAGCGCTCGCCGCTGGCCGGCAGGCTCAGGCTGAGCTGCCAGGCGTGCAGGCATTGGCGGGCCACCGGCAGGGAGGGGCTGCGCCGCCCGTAGACGGTGTCGCCCACGATCGGGCACTTGAGGTAGGCCAGGTGCAGACGGATCTGGTGGGTGCGCCCGGTCAGCAGCCGGCAGTCCAGCAGGGTGTGGTGCGCGAAGCGCTCGCGCACCGCGTACTCGGTGATGGCGGCCCGGCCCTGGGCGGCCGGCACGATGGCCATCTTTTTCCGGTCGCGCAGGTCGCGGCCGATGGCGGCCTCGATCCGGCCGGCCTCGGTCGGCGGGGCGCTGTCCACCAGCGCCAGGTAGCGCTTGTCCACCTCGCGGTCGTGGAACTGGCGCTGCAGCTCGCGATGCGCCCGGTCGTGCTTGGCGACCACGATCAGGCCGGAGGTGTCCTTGTCCAGGCGGTGGACCAGGCCCGGCCGTTGTTCGTCGCCCACGCCCTCCAAATCCGGGTCGTGGCCGAGCACGGCGTTCACCAGCGTGCCGCCGGCATGGCCGGGGGCCGGGTGGACCACCATGCCGGCCGGCTTGTCGATCACGATCAGGTCGGCGTCTTCGTAGATGATCTGGAGCGGGATGGCTTCGGCGGCGTGGCCGGCCGGGGCCGGCTCGGGCAGGTGGACGCGCACCTCGGCCGGCGCCTCGAGCCGGTCCGCGGCGCGGCGGGCCGGCCGGCCGGCCACCTCCACATGGCCATCCTCGATCAGGCGCTGGGCCTGGGTGCGCGATATTTCCGGCACGGCGGCCGCGATCAGTTTGTCCAGGCGCTCGCCGAGGGCAGCCGCCTGAAAGGCGATGACGCGCATGGGGGGCGGTGGGGCGGCGCTAAGCGGCCGGGCCGGCATCGGGGCCGGGGGCCGGCGGGCTGGCGGGGGTTGGAGTGTCGTGCGGCTTGGGCGCGCGCGCCTCGCCCCACATCAGCAGGACCAGCGCGATCACGCCCAGCGTGATGCTCAAATCGGCCACATTGAAGATCGGGGTGTTGAACACGCTCAGCACGTTGAAGAAGTCGGTCACCGGGCCGTTGACCAGGCGGTCAACCAGGTTGCCCAGGGCGCCGCCCAACTGCAGGCCGAGCGTGGTGCGCAGCGCCCACTGGCCCTCCGGCAGGCGCGTCGCGTAGTAGGTGATGACGACGGAGACGATGATGGCCACGATCATGAAGAGCGTGCCGCCGGATTGGAACATGCCGAAGGCCGCGCCCGTATTCTCGATGTGCAGCAGCCGGAAGTAGGGGTCCAGGCCCGGCGCCGGGCTCCAGGTTTCGCCCACCGCCAGGTTGGCGCGCACCAGGTATTTGACGTATTGATCCACCAGGACCACCGCGCCGGCGATCCAAAACACCAGGGATTGATTGACGAGTCGTTTGAGCATGCTTCCACCTTTCCGGGTGATTCTACCTCAACCACGCGCCGGCCCCCTGTCCGGTTGGCGTCCGGCAAAGGTCGGGCGCGAACCTTAAAGTTTCGGACGGCTTCGTTGACACCGTCGCGAGCGCGGGAGTAGAATGCCGCCAGTGTTAAGGTAATGAAAGGCGTATGAACACAGACAGCCCGGACCTAGATTCGAGTAAACCGCCCCCCGCGCCCTAAAGCTCTGGCTGGCCCCGCGCCTTCTGCACGGACAGGATGCGCCTCGCTTGGCCACTGTGGGCCGCGAGGCGCATCTTTCGTTTAAGGAGGCCGCCTATGGACCAGCTGGTGATCGACACCGCCCTGGAGCGGGTCCGCGCCGCCCTGGAAGCCGGCAAAGTGGACGAGGCTCTGGCGGTGCTGGCCAACCTGCACCCCGCTGACCGCGCCGAGGCCTTTTCCGACCTGCCGCGCGACGAACAAGAAGAACTGTTCCCACGCCTCGACCCCGAGGACGCGGCCGAACTGCTCGAAGAGCTGGAAGACGATGAGGCGGCCGAGGCCGCCGGCTCGCTGCCGACCGGGGCCTTGGCCGACGTCCTGGACGAGATGGAGCCGGACGCCGCCGCCGACATCCTCGGCGACCTGCCCCCCGAGCAGGCCAAGGCCGCCCTGGCCGAGATGGGCGCCGAACAAGCCGAGGACGTCCGCCCGCTGCTCGCCCACGCCGACGATACAGCCGGCGGCCTGATGACGCCGGAATTCTTCGCCCTGCGCCGCCAGATGACGGCCCGCCAGGCCATTGAGTTCCTGCGCGGCCAGGCGCTCGACCGCGACGCCCCCTATTACCTGTACGTCGTCGACCGCGACGATCACCTGATCGGCGTGGTGGGCCTGCGCGACCTGATTGTGGCGGCGCCCGAAGCCCTGATTGAGAGCATCATGCGGCCGGACGTGCGCAGCGTGCCGGTGGGGACCGACCAGGAAGACGTGGCCCAGCTGATGAAGAAGTACGGCTGGCTGGCACTGCCGGTGGTGGATGCCCAGGGCCGGCTGGTGGGCGTGATCAAGCACAATGACATCGTCTACGTCATCGAAGAGGAGGCCACCGAGGACCTGTACCGCCTGGCCAACGTCTCCGACGGCGACCTGAGCGTGTGGAGCCCGGTGCGCCTGTCGGTCAGCCGCCGGCTGCCCTGGCTGGTGGTCAACCTGGGCACGGCCTTCCTGGCCGCCAGCGTGGTCAGCCTGTTCGAGGCCACCATCGCCAAGGTGGCCCTGCTGGCCGTCTTCCAGTCGATCGTCGCCGGCCAGGGCGGCAACGCCGGCACGCAGACCCTGGCCATGATGGTGCGCGGCATTGCCCTGGGTGAGATTGAGCTGCGCGACGTGGGCTCCGCCCTGCTGCGCGAGGTGGGCATCGGCCTGATCCACGGCGCCATCATCGGGGTGGCGGTGGCGTTGGGAGCTTGGCTGTGGAAAGGCATCCCGGTCCTGGGCCTGATCATCGGCCTGGCCATGCTTGGCAACATGGTGGCGGCCGGCCTGGCCGGCACGCTGGTGCCGCTGACGCTCAAGGCCTTCAAGCTGGACCCGGCGCTGGCCTCGGCCGTGCTGGTGACCACGGTCACGGACTGCGTGGGCTTCGGCCTTTTCCTGGGCCTCTCGACGCTCTTCCTTCCGTATCTGACGGTGTGACGGCCGCCCCGATGTCAGCTTGTCAGGCGGCGGCCGGCGGCAGAGGCCGGCCAAGGTAGTGTAGAATCGTGCCCGGCCACGGCGTTGCTGAGCCGCCGCGCCCAAGGATTGGTATGACTGACCCCACCCCGGAACCCGTTGAGCCAGAAGAGTCCCTGTTCGAGCGGGCGATGCGCCGGGCCCAGGCGGCCGGCGCGGCCACGCCCTCCAACTCGTCCAGCCTGGAAGAGGCCGGCATGGCGGCCCTGGCGGGCGGGGGCGGCCTGGCCGCCGCCGTGAAGGACGCCACCTCCGGCGGCAACCTGGTCTTCCGCACCGTGCGCGCGCCGGCCGCGGCGCTGCAGGTCTTCATCGACGCCTTGAATACGCTGGGCGACAAGGACACGCGCCCGCAGACCACGCGGCGCGGGGCCGACCAGGCCACGGTCCAGTTCCAGCAGCTGCTGCCCACCGGCAACTGGGTGAACGCCCAGACCGTCACCTTGGCCCAGGCTGGCGATACCGTCACGGTCAGCCTGAGCGCGCCCAGCCTGGCCGCCATGGGCGGGGCGGCGGGCGAGGTGGGCGGCACGGCCATCAGTTCGCTGGGCAAGGTCCTGACCGGCAATGTGCTGGGCGGGCTGACCGAGGCGGCGCGTAGCGTCGGCCGGATCACCGAATCGGCCGAGAACATCGCGTTCAGCGGCAAACTCCGCTCGACCCTCCAGCGCATCGGCAATGCCCTGGACGACGAGTGGCAGACGGCCGAGCGCCAGCGCCTGGAGCGTGAGGCGCTGGAGTTGCGGCGCGGAACCTGCCAGCACTGCGGCACGCCGTACAAAGACGCCAGCGCTACCCAGTGCGCGATTTGCGGAGCGCCGCGCAGCCAGGCCCTGCCGGACAGCCCGCCGGCCGAGTAATCGCCGATTGGCAGCCGGCCCGACGCCGGCTGACTTAACTCAAGGAGAACGTATGTCGACGGCCAAAATTGTGCAGATGATGCCCGCCCACGGCTGGGTAGCGCGCTTCCAAGAAGAAGAGGGCGAGTACCTGTCGCCGCTGGTCGGCTGGGCGGTGCTCCAGACCGGCGAGGAGACGCGCGTGGCTGGGCTGGTGGCCGGCGAGAAGGCCGTGGAAGTGTGCGATCAGGACGAGGATTTTCTGGGCTACGCCTATATGCCGGACACCATCGAGGACATGCTCGATGATCTGGACGACGA
>JAEURL010000200.1 GCA_016789165.1 Anaerolineales bacterium
TGGTGCCGCTGGAGGCCACGGGCGGCAGCCACCGCCTGGTGGAGATCGACACGGCGGCGGGCACCCAGACCGCGCTGACCGATCCGCGGGTCACGCCGTTTCGCATCGCGGCCGGCGATTGGGCGCTGGCTCCGGACGGGCGGCGGCTGGTCTTCGTCAACGCCGCCGATGACAACCTCTGGCTGCTCGAACTTCCGTAACTCCCCGGCGAAAACTGGCTCTTGACTCGGGAACGCGGTGATTGTATAAATTTCTTGGGAGCGCTCCCAATAGCCGATCACCCAATCCGGCCACTCAGCTTTGATCCAATCCGATTGACATTCTGAATATTTGCCTGAAATTATGACGTCCTGCGCCTGGCGGCTACCTGAATGGGCAAGAGCAGTGGGAGCGCTCCCATTTCATGAAAATCAACCTTGAAGAAATCGCCCGCCGCAGCGGGGTTTCCCGGTCAACGGTCTCCCGGGTGGTCAACGACGACCCGAACGTCAATGCTGGCACGCGGGAGCGGGTCAAGACCGTTATCCGGCAATTGAACTTCCAGCCCAACGCCGCGGCCCGCAGCCTGGCCAGCGGCCGCACCCGGGTGTTGGGGCTGGTCATCCCGCAGGGCGTCGGGGCGCTGTTCGCCGATCCGTACTTCGCCATCCTCATCCAGGGCATCGCCTCCGCCTGCAATGCCCATGATCATTCGGTGATGCTCTGGCTGGCCGAGCCGGAATACGAGCGGCGGATGATCCGCCAGTTGCTGCACAGCGGCATGATCGACGGCGTGATCGTCTCCTCGATGCTGTTGGATGACTCGCTGGTGCCGGCCCTGATCGACAACCAGAAACCGTTCGTGCTGGTCGGCCGGCACCCGAGCAAGCCCGAGGTCAACTACGTCGACTCGGACAACGAGAACGGCGCCTGGGCGGCGGTGGCCCATTTGCTGCGCCTCGGCCGGCAGCGCGTGGCCACCATCACCGGCCCGAGCAACATGGTGGCCGGCGCCGACCGCCGCGCGGGCTTTGTGCGCGCCCTGCGCGAGCGCGGCCTGGCCCTGGACCCGGACCTGCTGGCCGAGGGGGATTTCACCGAGGCCGGCGGCTACCTGGCCATGCAGCGCCTGCTGCCGCACAAGCCGGACGCCCTGTTTGCGGCCAGCGACATGATGGCCCAGGGCGCGCTGCGCGCGCTGCGCGAGGCCGGCCGGCGGGTGCCCGAGGACGTCGCCGTGGTCGGCTTTGACGATATCCCGACCGCCGCCCGCCTCGAGCCGCCGCTGACCACCGTGCGCCAGCCCATCCAGCGGCTGGGAACGACGGCCGTCGAGCTGCTGATCGAGCTGATCGACCAGCCCGGCTCGGCGCCGCGCCGGGTGCTGCTGGCAACCGAATTTGTCATCCGCAAGTCCTGCGGCGCGAACTAAGCCGCGCCGCGTTATCAAGGAGGTGCCCCGCGTCCAGCCCTGAACCGCCGTCCGCCCCAAATCGTTATCCATTTTCGAGAGGAGAAAAGGAGAACTCTCCATGCGCAAGTCCACACTGACCGCGCTCAGCCTGCTGGCGATCGTCGCCATGCTGGTGGGCGCCTGCGGCCCCGCCGCCACCCCCACCCCGCAGGTGATCGTCCAAACCGCCCCGCCGGTGGAAGTGGAAGTCACCCGTGAGGTCGTCCAGACGCAGATCGTCGAGAACACCCCCGAACCCATGGCCGACCGGGTCCAGATCTATTGGTACATCGGCCTGGGCGCTGGCGCGCAGCCGGCCCAGATCCCGCTGGAGAAGGCCTTCGTCGAGAAGTTCAACGCCTCGCAGACCGAGATCCAGCTGATCCCGATCATCGTCGACAACAAGTACGCGCGCGACAACCTGACCACCCAGATCGCGGCCGACAACGCCCCCGACATCGTCGGGCCGGTGGGCACGGCCGGGCGCGCCGCCTTCCCGGGCGCCTTCCTGGATCTCGAGCCCCTGATCAAAGAGTTCAACTACGACACCAGCGACATCGACTCGGCCTTCCTGGAGTTCTACAAGGACGAGGGCAAGCTGGTCGGCCTGCCGTTCGCCATCTTCCCCGAGGCCCTGTACTTCAACCGCGCCCTGTTCGACGAGGCCGGCCTGGCTTACCCGCCCCAGAAGTACGGCGATAAGTACGAGTTGGACGGCCAGCAGGTGGAGTGGAACTTCGAGACGCTCGCCGCGGTGGCCAAGAAGCTGACCGTGGACGAGGCCGGCAACGACGCCACCCAGGCCGGTTTTGACGCCACCAAGATCGTCCAGTACGGCTACGTGCCGCAGTGGACGGACCACCCGCGCGCCCTCGGCAACCTGTTCCAGGCCTTCTACCCCATGGACGAGGCCGGCAACGCCTCCATCCCGGCCACCACCGAGGCCGCCTGGAAGTGGTACTATGACGGCATGTGGGGCGCCCAGCCCTTCATCCCCAACCAGGCCGCCATCGACAGCGACCTGCTCAAAGGCAACGCTTTCAGCTCCGGCAAGGTCGCCATGGGCACCACGCACCTGTGGTACACGTGCTGCGTCGACGCGGCCAACGTGCCCAGCTGGGACGTGGGCGTGATGCCGAGCTACGAAGGCAAGGTGACGTCCAAGATGCACGGCGATACCTTCGCCATCATGGCCGGCTCCAAGCACCCCAAGGAAGCCTTCCAGGTCTACACCTACATGCTGGGTGAAGGCGCCGCGGACCTGTACGGCATCTACGGCGGCCTCCCGGCCCGCAAGAGCCAGCAGGCGCCGTTCTTCAAGAGCCTGGACGAGAAGTTCGCGCCCAACAAGGTGAACTGGCAGGTCTTCCTGGACAGCATCCCTTACATGGACGTCCCGAACCACGAACTGGGCACGCCCAACTACGCCAAGACCTTCGACCTGTTCAACACGCTGGGCAGCGATTTCCGCAGCAACCCGGATCTAAACTGGGACGAGCGTATCGCCACCTTCAAGGCTGAACTGGACGCGATCCTGAAAGAGAAGCCGTAAGTTAGCGCGGCTTCGACGACTGAAGCGCCCTGAGGCCTGGCCGGCGCCGCTCCTGGCCGCCGGCCAGGCCTCCCTGCCCGCTCCTACAGGAGATACCGACATGGCCGCCATCAGCCGTTCCGCGCCGCAAACGCGCGGGCTCTCGCCGCTCCGGCGCCGCGAGATCAATTGGGGCTTGCTCTTCCTCAGCCCTTGGATCATCGGCTTTATCGCCTTCACGGCCCTGCCGATGATCGCCTCGCTGGTCATGTCGTTCACCAACTACAACCCCATCCAGCCCGGGGCCACGCGGTTCCTGGGCCTGGATAACTACCAGCGGCTGGTCACCGACCCGCAGTTGCTCAACGCCATCGGCGTCACCCTGCGCTTCGCCCTGATCTCGGTGCCGCTCAGCATCCTGCTGCCGCTCGGCCTGGCCCTGCTGGTCAACTCCGAGCGCCTGTTCGGCAAGAACGTCTTCCGCACCCTGTTCTACATGCCCTACATGATCCCGGTGGTGGCCGGCGTTATGGTCTGGGGCGGCATCCTCAACAGCGAGTCCGGCTGGCTCAATCGCCTGATCGAGGCCCTCTTCGGCATCCAGGGGCCGCGCTGGTACCAGGACGAGAACTGGGTGCTGCCCGCCCTGAGCATCATGGGCTTCTGGGGGGTGGGCAACACCATGCTCACCCTGTTGGCCGGCCTGCAGAACGTGCCCACTGAGCTGTATGAGGCCGCCAAGGTGGACGGCGCCGGCCCGGTGACCTCCTTCTTCAACATCACCGTGCCCATGATCTCGCCCGTGGTCTTCTACAACCTGGTCCTGGCCATCATCGGCGCCTTCCAGTACTTCACCCAGGCTTACATCATCAGCAACGGCCGCGGCGACCCCAACGGCGCCACGATGTTTTACAGCCTGTATCTGTATAAGACGGCCTTTGGCTTCCTGGACATGGGGTACGGCGCCACCCTGGCCTGGATCATGTTCGTGGTGGTGCTGATCCTCACCATTGTGCTGTTCCAGACCCAGAACCGCTGGGTCTACTACGGCGGAGGGAACGACTGAGATGGCCACGCTGACCGCCACCCGCCCGCTCGCCACCCCCAACCGCCAGCTGCGCCATTTCACGGCCACGGCCAGCATCACGCTGTTCGGCCTGCTCGTCCTGCTCGCCTTCCTGGCGCCGCTGGGCTACATGACGCTGACCTCTTTCAAAACCCTGCAGCAAATCCAGGACCCGAACTCCCAGTTCCTGCCGTCCAGCCCCGTGAACTTCAACTATGAGGGCAAAGACCTGCCGCTGCTGCAGGTTCCGCTGCCGGACGGCTCCGTGCGCGAGCTGGCCCTGTTCAAGCCCGGCCGCGAGGCCAGCGTCTTTGTGGATCCGGCCAACCCGACCGCCGCCCCGCTCGAGTGGACCGGCCGCTGGCGGACGCTGGAGCCCGTCTACCGCTTTGCGCCGACGCTGGATAATTTCCCCACCGCCTGGAACCAGATCAATTTCGGCCTGCTCTTCCGCAACACCTTCATCATCGCCATTTCCGGCACCATCGGCACGCTGCTCTCGTCGATCGCCGTGGCTTACGGTTTCTCGCGCTTCCGCATCCCGGGCATCAACGTGATCTTCCTGGTGTTGATGGCCACCATCATCCTGCCCAGCCAGGTGACCCTGATCCCCACCTACGTCTTCTTCCGCACCATCGGCTGGGGCGGCACCTGGTGGCCGCTGATCATCCCGCACTTCTTCGCCAACGCCTACAACGTCTTCCTGCTGCGCCAGTACTTCAAGGGCATCCCGCGCGATATGGACGAGGCCGCCATGATGGATGGCGCCAACCCGCTGCAGACCCTGATCCAGGTGATCATCCCGCAGTCCTGGCCGGCCCTGACGGCCGTGGCCATGTTCCACTTCTTCTTCGCCTGGAACGACTTCTTTACGCCGCTGGTCTACCTGCAGGGCCGGGAAGACCTGTATCCGATCTCGGTCGGCCTGACCCAGTTCAACAACGTCTTCAGCACCCAGCCCGGCCTGCTGATGGCGGCCGCCATCATGGCCATCGCCCTGCCGGTGGTGATCTTCTTCCTGGCGCAGCGCGTGTTCATGCAAGGCATCGTCATCACCGGGGTGGATAAATGAGGGACGCCGGCCCGCGGCTGGCCGGCGCTGTCTGTCTCTGGTCCCTGGCCGCCGTGCTGTTGGCAGCCTGCGCGGCTCCGGCCACGCCCACGCCGATCGTGGTCGTGGTCACCAGCGCCCCACCCACACCCACCCCGCTCCCCACCCTGACCGCCGTCCCCAGCCCCGCCCCCGGCGGCCTGTTTGTCGACGCGCGCCAGGACCTGGGGCCGATCAGCCCGCTGGTCTACGGCAGCAATTACGGCCCGTGGCTGTTTGTGCCGCTGCAGATGGAGCCGGCCGCCATCGACGCGCGCTTGACCGTGCTGCGTTTTCCGGGCGGCAACTGGGGCGACCAGAATGACCTGGACGAGTGGCAAATCGACCAGTACCTGGCCTTCTGCCGCAAGATCGGGGCCGCGCCCTTCATCCACGTCCGCCTGCGGGACGGGACTGCTGCGCGCGCCGCCGACCTGGTGCGCCTGGTGAACGTGACCAAGGGCGCCGGGGTGCGCTACTGGGCCATCGGCAACGAACCCAACTACTACGAGGCCGACACGGCCAGCTACACCACCCGCTGGCGCGAGTGGGCCCGGGCCATGCGCGCCGTCGACCCCTCCATCCAGCTGATCGGGCCAGAGACCGATCGCTTCCGCGTGGACCCGGCCGTCCGGCCCAAAGACACCGCCGGCCGCGACTGGATGGCCGAGTTCCTGAAGGCCAACGGCGACCTGGTGGATATCGTCGCCTTCCACCTGTATCCCTTCCCGGCCGGCCGCAGCGCACCGCCGCCGTCCATCGCGGACCTACGCGCCGACGCCCCGGCCTGGGACGACATCATCCGCGCCCTGCGCCAGCTTATCCGCGAGCAGACCGGCCGCGACCTGCCCGTGGCCGTCACCGAGGTCAACTCCAGCTGGGCCGCCAACAGCGGCGGCGAGGGCACGCTCGACTCGCATTACAACGCCATCTGGTGGGGCGACGTGCTCGGCCGGCTGATCCGCCAGGGCGTCCACCTGGTGACCCAATTCGACCTGATCGGCGAATACGGGCTGATGGGCAAGTACGAGGTCTACCCGATCTACCGCGTCTATCAGCTCTACCAGCGCTTCGGCAGCGAGCGCGTGCTGGCCACCTCCGCCGACCCCGACCTCTCCGTTTACGCGGCCACACGCCCGGACGGCGCGCTGACGCTCATGATCGTCAACCTGGCCTCCGCGCCAGCCCAGACGACGCTGACCCTGGCCGGCGGGCCGGCCCCGGCCGCGGCCGAGACCTGGCGCTTCGACGCCGAGCACCCGGCCGTCCAGGTGGAGGCCACCCCGCTGGCGGCGCAGACCGACCTGACCTTCCCGGCCGAATCGATCACGCTGCTGATCCTGCCGGCGCCGTAGGCGGCCGGCCGCCCCCGCCCGCTCGCCTGAAGGCCCCC
>JAEURL010000347.1 GCA_016789165.1 Anaerolineales bacterium
CGCCGCGCCGGCTGGAGAGCGCCGCCCCGGAGCCGGCCGCGGTCCCGCTGACGGCGGCCCTGCGCGCCCTGGCGGACGAGATCGACGACGAGTTCACGGCCGAGCCGCTGGCCGCCGGCGAGCCGGCCGCCGAGGTCAACGTCACCCTGTCCTTCCCGCACCGGCGGGTGGGCACGCTGCCCATCTCGCCGCGCCTGCGCGGTTTCTTCCCCACCGCTTTCGAGGCGCCGCGCATCCGCATCACCCTGGTTGACGGCGATACCGGCGAGAGCCTGCCGGCCTGGGTGGTGCAATCCGGCCGGTACGTCTTCGGCCTGGACGAGTGGTACAAGAAGCTGGATTTCCCGGTCGGCGGGCAACTGACGGTGAGCGCCGGGCCCGCGCCGGATCAGGTGGTGATCAAGGCCGGCCGGCGCCGGCCGATGCGCGAGTGGGTGCGCATGGCCGCGCCGGGCGCGGACGGCCGGCTGGCCTTCACCATGCAGAAGCGCCTGATCGCCATCAACTACGATGATCTGATGATCGTGGCCGTGGACCAGCCGGCCGCCATCGACGACGCCTGGCTGAAGTGCCAGAACGTGCCGTTCCCGCGGCTGGTGGCCGACCTGTTCCGCGAACTGGCCAAGCTCAACCCGCAGAGCGCCGTCCACGCCAAGACGCTCTACTCGGCCGTCAACGTGGTGCGGCGCTGCCCGCCCGGCCCCATCTTCGCCGAATTGCTCTCCCGGCCCTACTTCGCCCATGTCGGGGATGCGTACTGGCGCTTCGATCAATCTCAATGGACGGAATAACCCAGTGAGCTCCCTGTCTGCCTCGCACAGCGCGCTCGTCAAGCCGAGCCTGGACACCCGCTTCCACATCGATTTCAGCTGGTGGGAGCGTGAGGGCCGCGAGCTGCGCGTGGATGTCCTGAAGCATCTGCGCCCTGAATCCCAGGAGGCCTTCGCCGCCTACACCGGCGGCGAGACCATCGACGTAGTGGATCCCGAGACGGCCGAGGTGCGGGTGGTGGACAAGCTCCAGCACATGCTGCGCACCCAGTGCAAGCCGCTGGAGGCCTTCCAGTCCGAGCACACCTCGCTGGTGGACGCGGTCTTCCACGTCTTCCTGCTGAACGGCAACCAGCCGCTCTCCCCGCAGGACCTGGGCGAGCGCGTCAGCCGGCCGGCCCAGACCATCCTGCGCACGCTGGCCGGCCGCGTGGTGTACAAGGGCCTGCGCCCCGTCGCCGACGAGGCATGAAGGTCTACGTCAAACTGTTTGCCCTCCTGCGCCAGCATCACCCCGGCCCGGACCGGTCCGTGCCCCTGGAAGTGGACCTGCCGGCCGGGGCGCGCGTCGCCGATCTGAGCGCCGCCCTGCGGCTGCCGCCCAAACTCGTCCGCACCGCCTTCGTCAACAACCAGGCCGTCGATCTGCAGGCGCCGCTCGCCGAAGGCGATCAGGTGCGTCTGTTCCCGCCCATCGTCGGCGGGTAGCCCGGCTGCGCCCAGCGGCCGCGGATCCGTGATTGCGCGCGGATGGAATCCGCGCTATCATCGCGCCCACTCTCCTTTTCTGCGAAGGCAGGCCATGGACAACTTCAGACTCCTGTTCGACCTGACCGGGCGCCGGGCCCTGGTCGTGGGCGCGGGCAGCGGCATTGGGCAGGCAGCGGCCCAAGGCCTGGCCGCATTTGGCGCCGAGGTGGTGTGCGCCGACGTGAACGCCGCCGGCAATGCCGCCACCGTCGCGGCTATCCAGGCGCAGGACGGCCAGGCCCGTGCGGTGGCCCTGGATATGCGCGACGCGGCCAGCGTGGAGGCCGGCCTGGCCGAGGCTGGCGCGCTGGACGTTTTGGTCAGCACGCCCAGCATCAACGTCCGCAAGCCGCTGCTGGAGATCAGCGACGCCGAGTTTGACCGCGTGATCGATCTCAACTTGAAGGGCACGTTCCGCCTGCTGCGGGCGGCCGGCCGCGGCATGGCCGAGCGCGGGCGCGGCAGCCTGATCACGTTTTCCAGTATCCGGGCCCAGGTGGTGGAGCCCGGCCAGGGCGTCTACGCCGCCACCAAGGCCGGCACCCTGCAGCTGTGCCGGGCGCTGGCCGCCGAACTGGGGCCGCGCGGCGTGCGCGTCAATGCCATCGCCCCCGGCGTGGTGGAAACCCCGCTCACCGCGCCGATCAAAGCCAAGCCCGAGTGGTACAACGCCTACGCCGCAAAGAGCGCCCTGGGCCGCTGGGCCCAGCCGAGCGAGATGGTGGGGGCCGTGCTCTTCCTGGCCTCGGACGCCGGCTCGTTCGTCACCGGTTCGCTGCTGGTGGTGGACGGCGGCTGGACGGCCGTGGACGGCCGGTTCACGCCGCCGCTGTGAAGCCAGCGGGCGGATGACCACCGACGCCAGCTGACGTCGGGCGCCGTCTGTCCTAGGTCCGCCATCCTTCGGCCTTATGCCTCCCATCATCCGCATCCGCGACCTGCACTACACCTATCACCCGGAGGGCAGCCAGCCCGTCCAGGCGCTGCGCGGCGTCACCTTGGACGTGCAGCCGGGCGAGTACGTGGTGGTGCTCGGCCACAACGGCTCCGGCAAGTCCACGCTGGCCAAGCACCTCAACGGCCTGCTGCTGCCCACGCAGGGCGAGGTCTGGATCAAAGACTGGAACACCCGCGAGCGCGACCATCTGCGGGACGTGCGCGCCACGGTGGGCATGGTCTTCCAGACCCCCGACAACCAGATCGTGGCCACCATCGTCGAGGAAGACGTGGCCTTTGGCCCTGAAAACCTGGGCCTGCCGCACGCCGAGATCGTGCGCCGGGTGGATTGGGCGCTGGACCGGGTGGAGATGAGCCAGTATCGGAGCCGGGCCCCGCACCTGCTGTCCGGCGGCCAGAAGCAGCGCATCTGCATCGCCGGCACCCTGGCCATGAAGCCGGAGGTGCTGGTGCTGGACGAGGCCACGGCCATGCTGGACCCGCTCGGCCGGCGCGAGGTGCTGGAGGTGGTCCACCGCCTGCACCGCGACGAGGGCGTGACCGTGGTGGCCATCACCCACCACATGGACGAGGCGGTGCGCGCCGACCGTGTGATCGTGATGGAGGCCGGCCGCATCGTCCTGCACGGCCCGCCGCGCGAGGTCTTCCGCCACGTCGAGCGGCTGCGCGCGCTGCAGATGGACGTGCCGCAGGTCACCCAGGCCGCGGCGGCCCTGGCCGCGCGGCGGCCGGACTTCCCGGCCGACCTGCTGGACGTGGACGAACTGGTGGCCGCGCTCGAGGCCCGGCTGCCGGCCGGCCCGCCGACGCCACAGCCCGCGCCGGCGCCCGCCGTTGACGCCGCCAGCGCCACCGTGATCCGCACCGAGCAACTGGTCCACTTCTACATGCGCGGCACGCCGCTGGAAGTGAAGGCCATCCACGATATCTCCCTGGAGGTGCGCCAGGGCGAGATCCTGGGCGTGATCGGCCACACCGGCTCCGGCAAATCCACCATCGTCCAGCACTTCAACGGCCTGCTGCGCCCGCACGGGGGGCGGGTGGTGGTGTTTGATCAGGACCTGGGCAATCCGCAGTTGGACGTGCGCGCCCTGCGCCGGCGGGTGGGCCTGGTCTTCCAGGCGCCCGAGGCGCAGCTCTTCGAACAGTATGTGGGCGATGACGTGGCCTACGGCCCGCGCAACCTGAAGCTCTCGGCCGAGGACGTGCGGGCGCGGGTGCGCGCCGCCATGGAGGCCGTCGGGCTGGGCTTCGACGCCTTCAAAGACCGCCTGACCTTTGGGCTGAGCGGGGGCCAGATGCGGCGCGTGGCGCTGGCCGGCGTGCTGGCGCTGCAGCCGGAGGTCTTGGTGCTGGATGAGCCCACCGCCGGCCTGGACCCGCGCGGGCGCGAGCAGCTCTGGCAGACCATCCTGGCCCTGCACGCCGGCGGGCTGACCCTGGTGGTGATCTCGCACAACATGGAGGAGCTGGCGCGCTTCTGCACCCGGCTGTGCGTCATCGCCGAGGGGCGCACGGTGCTGACCGGCGCGCCGGCCGAGGTCTACAGCCGGCCGGCCGAGCTGCGCGCGCTGGGCCTGGGCGTGCCGCAGGTGACCGAGGCCTTTGCCCGGCTGCAGGCGGCGGGCCGGCTGGCCGGGGCCGGCGTGGTGTTGACCGTGGAGCAGGCCGTCGAACAGGCGGCGCGGGCGCTCACGGCGGCGGAGGCGTAGATGACTCAATTCCAAGGACCCATGCAGCCCTGGCCGGCGTTGGCCCCTTTCGGGCGGACGGTGCGCCTGCCGGGCGACCTGAATGTGTTTGTCTATACCGCCGGCCAGCCGGAGGCGCCGGCCCTGGTGTTGATCCACGGGCTGGGCGACGAGGCCGATACCTGGCGGCACCTCTTCCAGCCGCTGGCCGAGCGCTACTATGTGACGGCCCTGGACCTGCCGGGCTTCGGGCGCAGCGACAAGCCGCGCCGCGCCTACACGTTGCCCTTCCTGCGCGACACGGTGCTGGCCCTGCTCGATGCGCTGGGCCTGGCGCGGGCCGCCCTGCTGGGGCATTCGCTCGGCGCCGTGATTGCCCAGAGCGTGGCCCTGGCCCAGCCGGAGCGCATCCCGGCCCTGACCCTGCTGGACGGCTCGCTGACCAGCCGGGCCGCCAAGCTCAACCAGGGCCTGCTGCTGATGGCGCTGCCGGTGGTCGGCGCCCAGATCTACAACGGGCTGCGCCGCGATCCGCGCGCGGCCTACGAGTCGCTGCGGCCGTTCTACGCCCGGCTGGACGACCTGCCGCAAGCCGACCGCGAGTTCCTGTTCCAGCGCGTCAACGAGCGGGTGTGGAGCGACGGCCAGCGCGACGCCTTCCTGTCGATCCTGCGCCACCTGGTGTGGACGGCGCCCCGCGAGCAGGCCAAGCAGGAGGCCCGCCTGGCGCGGCTGGCGACACCCACGCACGCCCTGTGGGGCGAGCTGGACGCCATCAACTCGGTCGAAAGCGGCCGGGCGCTGACGGCCGTGCAGGCCACGGCCCGGCTGACAGTCCTGGCGGGCCTCGGCCATGCCCCGCACCAGGAGGCGCCGGAGGCCGTCCTGCGCGCGTTTCATGCCTGAGGCCGCCATGCTCTCCGCCCTGGAACAACGCGTTCTGGCCGAGATCGACGACGCCGAGTTGATCCGCTGGGTGCAGGAGCTGACCCGCCTGCCGAGCGTGTGGAAGCCGGAGACGGGCGAGGGCGAAGAGGCGGCCGCCCGCTGGGTGGAGGCCCGCTGCCGGGCGCTGGGTCTGGAGACCCATTTTGAGTGGGCGGCGCCGGGACGGCCCAATGTGATCGCGCGGCTGGGGCCGGGCGCCGGCCCGCGTACGCTCATGTTCGAAGGCCACACCGACGTCGTCACCGAGGGCGACCCCGCGTTGTGGACCGATCCGCCCTTCAGCGCCACGCTGCGCGACGGCCGGATCTACGGGCGCGGCGCCAACGACATGAAGGCCGGCCTGGTCTGCGCCCTGGCCGCCGTGCAGGCGCTGGCGCGCAGCGGCGTCCGCTTAGGCGGCGAGGTGCTGCTGGGCGCGCTGTGCGACGAAGAGGGCCAGATGCTGGGCGTCAAGCACTTCGTCGAGCGCGGCTGGGCGGACCGGGTGACGGCCGCCATCATCTGCGAGCCGGAGGAGAACCACCTGTGCGTGGCCCAGAAGGGCGTCATGTGGCTGCGGGCCGTCGTGCGCGGGGTGATGGCGCACGGCGCCATGCCCCTGACAGGCGTCAACAGCGCCTACCCGCTGGCGCGCTTTCTGACCGCCGTCCACGGCCTGGAGGAGCGCGAGATCGCGCGCCACGGCCGGCACGAATTCCTGGGCCAGCCGAGCATCACGCCCACCATCCTGCTCTCGCCGCCGCGCGGGGCCGGCGAGCCGCAGAACAACGTCATGCCGGGCGCGGCCGAGTGCGTGCTGGATTATCGCCTCATCCCGGGCCAGGACCCGGACTGGCTGGCCGGCCAAACCGAGCAGCTGTTGCAGGCGGCCGTGGCCGTGGACCCGCGCCTGAGCGGTGAGCTGACCGTGCTGGAGGTGCGTCATCCCACCCGAACCGCCCGCGAGGAGCCGGTGGTGGCGGCCTTGGCGTCGGCCTACGCGGACCTGGCCGGCGCGCCGCCCATCTACGGCGGGGTGCCGGGCTCCACCGACGGCACCATCTTGAACGCCCGCCGGGGCATCCCCATCGTCACCTGCGGGCCGGGCGATATCCACATTCCCCACCACGTGGACGAGTGGGTGAGCGTGGACGAAATCAAACAGGCGGCGCGGCTGTATGTCCTGGCCGCGCTGCGTTACCTTGGCGTCGCCGACGACTGAGGCCGGCTTGGCCGGGAGCCTGCCATGACCAACGGTACTCTGACCGACATCGCCGGCCTGTTGGTCGGCCACTGGACCGATCCGCAGGCGGCCACCGGCTGCACGGTGGTGCTGTGCCCGGAGGGCGCGGTGGCCGGCGTGGA
>JAEURL010000379.1 GCA_016789165.1 Anaerolineales bacterium
CACCGGCCGGTGCCGGGGTAACGCCAGGGTCATTGGTCTCACTCCTGTTCCCGTTCATTTTGACTGGTTCCGAGAGTCCGTACGGTGGACACTTGGGTGTTGGCAGCGTACTTGGTTTTGCTGGTGGCGCGGCCATGGTGCCACTCAAACGACGGGGGAGTCGTCCGTGGCTTCTTTTTTCCATCCCCGCAACGCCCTGAACCCACTCTCACCGGGCTATTTTCTCGGTCCGCGTTGGTGGCTAGGCTTCGGTGATACTCGCGCCACAGCTACGGCGACCGTGGCTTTTTCATTGCCTCCCCGACAGCGGCGCATTCGGCTCGATCCCGGCGCCGGGAAAGCCCGGCCCCTTCCGACAGTCACGGCTTCGTTGCGATTGCCCATCTAGCCCTCGAGCCACTGGCCAATTATGGTAGGATGGCGCTTGCCCAATTGGCCCAGGCGCCTCCGGCTGAGTGCTGTAAACCAGCCCCACGGCCACAGAAAATGTGACTTTCTAGATTGTTCCAGCCATGGCGGCTCATACCTTCGCCTGGGTGCGCTTTTCTGGTTCACAATGCTTCACCCTCATCGCGATCATCCTGTCCGGGTGTTAAGTCCAGTGGATCACTAGCTATGTCAGGGCATCGCCAGTACAAAGTCACCGATTATCGCTTTGGCCAAATGTTGCTGGGATTGCGGGAAAAAGTCGGGCTGACCCAGAACGATGTGGCCGATGCCTTAGCCGTTTCCCGCCGAACCATCCAGCATTGGGAGGCCGGCACCGCCTTCCCGGATATCCCCCACTTAAAGAACCTGATCGCCTTTTACCTCAAGCTGCGCGGCTTGACGGTGGGCTCCGAGCGGCAAGAAGCGCAGGCCCTCTGGGCGCAAGCCGATCAAAGCGCCTCGCGCCGGAAATCGCTGTTTGACGACCGCTGGTTTGATGAGTTGCTCAGTCAGTCGGCCGCACCGGGCCCGTCCCGCGGACGGCCGGCCGCTCCGGCAGTTGAACCGACGGTCTCCCGGCCCCGGGTGGATTGGGGCGATGCGCCGGAAGTCAGCCAGGTCTTCGGCCGTGACCGGGAGTTGGCTGAGCTGGAGCAGGCGGTGGTCGCCGAGCACTGCCGCCTCATCGCTGTGCTGGGGATGGGCGGGATCGGCAAAACCACCCTGGTGGTCAAGTTCGCCCAGGACGTCAGCCACCAATTTGAGTTCATCATCTGGCGCTCGCTGCGGGACGCGCCGGAACTGCAGGATCTGCTCACGGAGTGTTTCCAGATCCTGACCCCCACACGTCCCGCCAAGCCATCGGTCCCGTTGCTGCTCGGCCTCCTGAAGCAGCATCGGTGCCTGCTGATCCTGGACAACGTTGAAACGCTGCACCGGGCCGGTAATCTGGCCGGGATCTACAAAGCAGGCTTCGAAGCCTACCAGCAGTTGTTCCACGATATCGCGCAGACCCGGCATCAGAGCTGCCTCATCTTGACCAGCCGGGAGATGCCCGTTGACCCGGAGTTCCTGGAAGGCCGGACCTTGCCGGTCCGGGCCATCAAGTTGACCGGACTGACCAGCGCCGCCAGCCAGGCGCTGCTCCTGGACAAGGGCTTGTTCGGCCCAGCGGATGCCTGGGACGTGTTCGTCCACTACTATTCGGGCAACCCCTTGGCGCTCAAGATCGCGTCGGCGACCGTCCGGGATCTTTTCGGCGGTGATCTGCCCGCCTTTTTGCGGGAGGCCCCGGTCACGCTGCACACCCTCCAGCAGCTGCTGGGGAACCAGTTTGAACATCTGTCGGTGCTGGAGCGGGACATTCTGTTCTGGCTCGCCATCGAGCGTGACCCCGTGGCGCTGCCGGAACTGCGCCGCAATTTTCTGCTGGATATCCCCAGCCACGAGATCCTGTCCGGCCTGACCTCGCTGCTCCAGCGCGCCATGATCGAACGGCAGGATCAAGGCGCGGCTTTTTTTCTGCTGCCGGTCCTGCTGGAATTCGTCACCGACCGATTGGTCAGCCTCCTGGCCGAGCAGCTCCTCCAGCAAAACCTGGAGACCCTGGCCCAGTACCCGCTGGTCAAGAGCCAAAGCAGCGACCAGATTCGCGAGGGCCAGCTCCGCATGCTCCTGCAGCCGGTGCTCTCGCTATTGAAACGCCACTTCGGCAGCCCGGCGTTGCTGCAGGAACATCTGCGGCAGCTGGTGGCGGCCGCCCGGCGACTGCCGCGCGAGGCGCAGGGCTATGCCGGCGGCAATCTGGTCAATCTGCTGGCGCACCTCAACACGCATCTGAAGGGCGAGGATTTCTCCGGCTTAACTTTGCGCCACGTTTCACTGCAGGGCCTGGAAGCGCAGGACGCGGATTTCTCCGACGCCGAATTCATCAATTCGCGCTTTACCGAGCCCCTCGAAACGATCAGCGCCATGACGCTCAGCCCGAGCGGGACCTACCTGGCCGCCAATACTTACAATGGGCAGGTTCGCTGCTGGCGGGTGGCGGATGGCAAACCGATCTGGACCGTGGCCACCCAAACGGCCCGGGCCTGGTCATTGACCTTCAGCCCGGATGAAACCATCCTGGCCAGCAGCCACTTTCGCGGCACGGTGAGCCTCTGGGAGGCCGCCACCGGCCGGCATCTGCATACCTTCGCGGGCCATCACGAATGGGTGCACACGCTGGCTTTTCATCCGAGCGGCCGCTATCTGGCCAGCGGCGGGATCGATGCGCAGATCTGCATCTGGGATCTCCAGGAGCGAAAACTGGCGCAGGTGTTGCTGGGACACTCGGCGCGCGTGTGGTCCCTGGCGTTCAGCCCGGATGGCGAGAGCCTAGCGTCTGGCGCCAGCGGCGAGGACATCCGCATCTGGCACTGGCAAACCGGGGCCGTGCGGCAGGTGCTGCGGCATGCCGCTAAGGAACTGGTGACCGTTGCCTTCCATCCTGGCGGCCGGTGGCTGGCGAGCTGCAGCGAAGACAGTCCCATAATCCAGCTCTGGGCGGTTGACACCGGTGAGGGCCAGGCCGCCCTGACCAGTCGTTCGCTCGGGCTCACCCAGATTGCCTTTAATCCCGAAGGCACCCTGCTGGTGAGTGGGGGCAGTGACGGCTCGGTGGAGGTTTGGCGGGTGGGGGACGATCAGCCGCCGCACTACCTGAGAATGCTGATGGGGCATGAGGGCGCAATCGGCGTCATCGCCTGCGGCCAACAGGATCGGTTGGCGACGCTGTCCTCCGATGGGATTATCCGGTTGTGGAACATAGAAAGCGGCAAGCTCCTGCGCGTGATGGAAGGCTATAGCCGGCTGATCGGGGCCAATGCCTTTAGCGGCGACGGGAAGGTGCTGCTGCAAGGCGATGCCAGCGGCAGAATTCGCCTTTGGGATATTGAACGACGCCGTTATCGGGCGTCGCTCCAGGGGCACCTGGGGCCGATTTTTGTGTTGGCCGTCCATCCCACGGCCAGGCTGTTCGCGACCGCCGGTTATGACCGCTGCGTGCGCTTGTGGGATCTCGACTCGCTGAACTGCCTGAAGACCTATCCGGGCCAGCCGGGGGCGATCTTCGCGTTGGCCTTCAACCACGATGGCTCGCTGCTGGCCAGCGGCGGCATCTTTCATGCGGTCATGCTCTGGGACAGTGACCCGCTGAGTGACCGGCTTCAGGCCGGCCGCCTCGAGACCGCCGACGACGTGTGGGCGCTGCGGTTCGATCCGACGGGGGCCACGCTGGTGAGCGGGCATCTGCATGGCTCCGTCATCCTATGGGATGTGCGCTCCGGCGCCCGGAAACTGGCCTTGCCGCACGGCACGACCCCGGTCGGCGGCCTGCGCTTCGGCACAGACGATCGGACATTAATCACCAGCAATAATCAGCAGCTGCTGAAGGTCTGGGATCTGGAACAGGCGGAGTGCCGGCACACGCTGGACGTCGACGCCGAAGGCAACCGAACCACCTGCGTGGTCATCGGGCCGGATGGCCGCTTTGTCGCATCCGGCAGCGATGAGCCCGTTATCCATCTGCGGCGGCTTGGCCCGGATCGGGCGGTGACGGAGACCGTGGTCATCCCCGGGCACTTGAACCGCGTCTGGGGCATTGCCCTCAGCCCGGATGAGCGCTACCTGGCCAGCAGCGATGAGGAAGGGACGACCCTCCTGGTGGATATCCAGGCCGGCCGTGTGGTCGAGAAGATCATGCTCGACCGGCCCTACGAGCGCCTGAACCTGCGGGGGGTCAAGGGCCTCAATGCGGCCGAGCACGCCGCCCTGAAAGCGCTCGGGGCGCGGGAAGAGGCAGCCGCCGGCTAGCTGAACGCGCGCCGGCGGCCGGGACGTGAAAGGGCCGGGGCCTCCCAGACTCGCCCGCGGGAGGCGCTCCCCGCACCAGGGGCGCAGGGCGCGGGGAAACACCTCCGCCGGGCGTGGCCTGGACGACGCGCCGGGCTAGACCAGCGTCAGCCGCCGCTTGGCCGGCCCCCCCATGAAGGTGACCATCAACTCATCCATCGCGGGCGGCATGTACGACGAGCTGTAGTGATACTGAACCTCGACGTCGTGAAACCCCTGGGCCAGGCCGCCGGGTTTGCGGACGGTCAGCACGGCCGGCTCCAGCAAGGGCCAGTGGATGTCCCCGTGCTCGGCCAGCTCAGCCTGCGCGTAGGTGCGGCCGCCAATCGTCCAGGTGACCTGGTCACCGCTGAACGCCTCACCGTCCACGATCACGGTCGCCGGCCGGAGCTGTGACAGCCAGACCCCCCGGTAATACAGGGACCGAAAAGCGACCTGAAAGCCGACCACCTGGCCGCCGTCCGCCACGTTCCGGAATCCGCGCGCTTGGATGCACTCTTTCTCTAGCATGGTTTGGCTCCTTTCGGGATGGCACTCAACGCTCGCCCAGCAGGCGCTTCAGCAGGATGTGGTGCCGGCGCAGTTGGCTGGACGAGTAGCCGGGGACATCCTTGTGCGGGCCTTCATACTCACTCAGGAGATAGCCATCCCAATTGTGCTCGCTCAGCAGGCCGAGGATCTTATCGTAGGGGGTGGTGGTCTCGACGAAGTCCTCGCTCATGTTCACGAATTTGGCGTGGCAGAGGGGGGTGTAAGGCAGCAGCGGCACAATGTCTTCGACCGGGCTGAACTTCAACGTCGAGAGATCCTGGCCTTCCCACATCGGGAGCGGGTTGGTCTGGAAAACGCTGAAGTCGATGTTGATGCCGAAGTGCTTGGTCTTGTGCTTTTCGATGAACTCGACGTAGTCGTCCACCATTTTCGACTTAAGCACCGTCGGAGTGTGGATCTCGGGGCACATGCAGACGTTGTGCTCTTCAGCCAAAGGCAAGGCCAGGGCGATGAATTCGCGCCAGTTCGTGACCGGCGTCAAATCGTCGTCGATCACGCCTAGCTTGGTCCGCAGGAACGGAAAGCCCAGCCGGCTGGCCAGCTTGAGGTCCCGCTGCAGCAGCGCGTAGGATTCCTGCGTGCTGAGCTCCCGGCCCGGGTAAAGGCGGGAATCGACCCAGTGGCCGTATTCCACCGGCTTGAGCTGATACTGGGCGAGTAGCCGGAACCAGTTCTCCACCCAGGCGTCGGAAGGTTCCGGGTAACCGTCGATATGGCTGTTGCCCAGGATTTCCAGACCGTCGGCGCCCAGGTCGTGGATGTCCGCGAACATGTCCTCGATGGTCATCGTCACGCCATATTCGCCGGAATAGCTGTACAGGGATACGCCTCGCTTTGGTTTTCTGGACGCGGGCTGTGGATTCGCCATGGCACTTACTCCTTGAGAAAATTGATCTGGGATTGGAGATGGGATTCGGATAGCGGGCTTCCTGGGCCGGCGGCGACGACGGTCGGGCTCTGGGCAGGCGCTTCCATCAGGCGAGCACCTCGAACACCCCGGACAACCCGTGCGCGCAATCCGGCCCGACCCACACCTCAAACTCGCCGGCCTCAACCTGATACTGCCGATCCAGGCCGTGAAATCCGAGGGTGGTCACGGGCACGGTGAGGTCCACCTGGCGCTCCTCGCCGGGCTCCAGGGTGAGGCGCTGGAAGCCCTTCAACTCTTTCACCGGCCGCGTCACCGAACCGACCTTGTCGCGCACATACAACTGGACGACCTCGGTTCCGGCGCGCGCGCCGGTGTTCCTGATCGTCGCCGTCACCCGCAGCGTTCCGAGGCTGGTCAGGCGCGGCGTCAGCACGTCCAGCCGGCGATACTCAAACTGCGTGTAGCTCTGCCCCTGTCCAAACACAAACAGCGGCGCGTTCGGCTCGTCCAGGTAGGTCGAGCGGAACGGCTCGTGGTACTGCGTGGTCCCGGCGCCTGCGGCCGGCCTGCCCGTGGTTTTGTGGGCGTAGTACACCGGGATCTGGCCCTCGGCCCGCGGCCAACTGGCCGTCAGCTTGCCGGATGGGTTGGCCGCCCCGAACAGGAGATCGGCCACTGCCTGCCCAGCCCGGACGCCGCCGTGCCAGGCCACCAGGAGCGCCTCCACCCGGTTGACGAGCTCGGGCACCACCAGGGGGCGGCCGCACATCAGCACCGCCACCAGGGGCTTGCCCGTCGCGGCCAGGGCCTCCACCAGCGCCAGCTGCCTCCCCGGCAGCCCCAGATGCGCCCGCGAGTGGCTCTCGCCGCTCAGCTCCGCCCCCTCGCCAAGCACCAGCACGACGACGTCGGCGCCGGCGGCGGCCGCTAGAGCCGCCGCGAAGTCCGGCGGCTCTTCCCCGGCCAGGGCACAACCCGGAGCGTACGTCAGCTGGTCGGCGGCGAGGTAGGTCTGGAACCCCTCCCGCACCGTCTCCACGTCGGCCGCCTGCCCCAGGATGGCCCAGGTCCCGAGGAGGTCCACCCGGTTGTCCGCCAGCGGGCCGATCAGCGCCACCCGCTGCCCGGTCTG